>JBFMDG010000460.1:0-6268 GCA_040754135.1 Verrucomicrobiota bacterium | reverse complement strand
CAGACGCAGGACACCACTCGGGACGAGTGCGCTCGCAGACACACGCTGCGCAGCAGCGGATGGGGAGCGCGCCCGCCCCGGGCGCACTTCGAGGCGCCCTCGCCTCGAAGCCTAGGCGATTGTGAAGCCAACGTTTTTCAGTAAAAGCGAACGCAACAAAACAAGATTCCCGCCAGAGGCAGGACACCACTTGGGACGGGTGTGCTCGCAGACACACGCTGCGCAGCAGCGGATGGGGAGCGCGCCCGCCCCGGGCGCACTTCGAGGCGCCCTCGCCTCGAAGCTTGGCGATTGTGAAGCGAACGATTTTCAATAGAAGCGAACGCAACAAAACAAGATTACCGCGAGAGGCAGGACACCACTTGGGATGGGTGTGCTCGCCGGGACACGCTGTGCAACAATGGCGGACAGGCGGGACGCGCTGTCCTACGTTTTTTCCGCAACTCGCGGAAAAGAATCGACAAAGTTTGGGACGAAGTTTTCGACAAAGGTGCGATCGCCAACGACCAAGATTCCGCCAGACGCCCTGAAACCACACCCTGGACACGTGTGCTCGCAGACACGCGCTGCGTAACAGCGGCGGACAGGCGGGACGCGCTGTCCTACTTATTGTTTGGGTGTTGGGGCGCTCGTGGGGCTTGTGCTCAACTGGCGAATGCCTGCGGTGATATAAATGATCGCCGAAATGCCGGTGCATAGTCCGGCGCCCCAAACCCAAACTGCCAGCCAGCTATCCTCCCATTTCAAGAGTGTCCAAAGCACGCAAGTCATTTGAAAGACGGTCGCCATCTTGCCGATGAAATGGGGACGCACGGTCACCTTTCCCGCGGTGTAATGAATCACACCAAGGCCGATCAATAGGAGCAAATCGCGGCTGATGATAATGACACTGAGCCAAAGCGGAAGCTGCGAGAAGCGGTGATTGTCGAAGCTCAACAAGAGAATGCCCGCTACCAGCAGCAGCTTGTCCGCAAGCGGATCAAGGATGGCGCCAAGCTCACTGCGCTGGTTGTAGCGCCGCGCGATGTATCCATCGATCCCATCGCTCACTGCGCCCGAGGCAAAACAGAGGATGGCCAGAAACCGGTAAATCTCATCTCCGCTGTGAATGTAATAAATGACGAGGAGAACGAACAAAGGCACGAGAAGAATCCGCAGGATGGTGATCTTGTTCGCAGTTGTCATAGCCCGATCCGGACCAGTTTGGTTGCGAATCGGCTCGTACGTCAACCTCGCACCGCGCCGGCGCGCGCATCGAAGATTGCGAACATTTTTTCAACCCGATTCGTGGAATCCATGTCTTCCGTGGTCCAAGCGTTTGTTTCCTGGGTTTGCTTTTGATCCTAAAATCGCCCGAGCGCACCCCACAAACTTTGCGCGGGGTTGAGGATCGGAGTTGCCTGCCTGCGATCCCTTGCTTAAAGTGGCCTCACGCTATGAGCGGCTTGACTCGGAACTGTGCCGGCATGCCCCGCCGCGATTTTCTCCAACTCGGCATTGGAGGCGTTCTCGGCTTAGGCTTCGCCGATCTCCTTCGGCTGCGCGCCCATGCCTCCCCGGGCCGGATCACCCCCGCTCCAGCCCCATCCACTCCCAACATCAATTGCATCATGATCTGGCTGGATGGCGGCCCGTCGCATTACGAAACGTTCGATCCCAAACCGGAAGCTCCCTCGGAAATTCGCGGCGAATTCAAATCCATTCCCACCGCCGTGCCGGGCGTGCACTTTAGCGAAGCCGTCCCGCAATTGGCCAAAGCCGCGGACAAATTCACCGTCATCCGCTCGATCTGCCACAAAGATCCGAACCATGGCGGCGGCAATCATTACATGATGACAGGATCGCCGACGCCCGTGCCGGTGGCATGCGGCGCATTCGTGACGTTCCATCCTTCGTTTGGATCGGTGGTTTCGTATCATCGCGGTTTGCGCGATGGTTTGCCCGCTTACATGTCGATGCCGCAAGTCTCGCGCAGCGGCGGCCCGAATTTTCTGGGCGGACAGCACGCCCCGTTCGTCATCAATGGCAATCCGAATGACAAGAATTTCCAGGTGCGCGATGTGGTGTTGCCAAAAGAAATCAGCGAAGGCCGCGCTGCTTCACGCCGGGAATTGCGCGCGTCTCTGGACCAGATGCAACGGTTCAGCGACAAACTGGTGGAAGATCCTGCGGTCACTTTTGATCAGTACTACGCCCAAGGCCTGGAACTGGTCCTCTCCCCAAAAGCCCAAGCAGCCTTTGACCTGCAGCGTGAGGAGGAGAAAGTGCGCGATGCTTACGGCCGAAATGACTTCGGCCAGCGCTTGCTCCTGGCGCGGCGTTTGGTCGAAGTCGGCGTTTCCTGGGTCACGGTTTATTTCGGCGGCTGGGATCATCACACGAAGATTTTCGATGCTTACAAAGGCGATCACGTGAAGAAGATGGATGCCGGCTTGGCCGCTCTGATCAATGATTTGGATCAGCGCGGTCTTTTGAATTCCACGCTGGTGATTCTTTTAGGAGAGTTTGGCCGCACTCCCAAAGTCAATAAGGACGCCGGACGCGATCATTGGCCGCATGCGATGTCGGTGCTCATGGCAGGCGGGGGGGTGCCTCGCGGGCAGATTGTTGGCGCGACCGATGCCAAAGGCTATCACGCGTCGGAGAATGTTTATCGTCCCGAAGATTTCGCGGCTTCGCTTTACACGAAAATGGGCATTGATCCGGCGCAAACGCTCCACACCAACACAGGCCGCCCGGTTCAACTCGTCAGCAATGGCCGGTTGATCAAGGAACTCTTCGCGTAGTGCCAAGTCGAATGCAGCGTTCGGTGACTTTTCGACCGGTTCCATTTCGGCGTGACCTGAACTGGCTCACGAATTGGTTCGCCACCCTCTTCTTGTCGAGCGCCATTTTGGGCGCGGCGCCGCCCACGCTCGAACATTTCTATCCGATCGCTTTTCCGGCCGGCACCACCAATACCCTCACCGCCATTGGCAAATTTGAACCTTGGCCGCCACAAATCTGGTGCTCGTCATCCGGCCTCCAATTCCAAACAGAAACGAATCAGGGCAAACTGACGCTCACGATCCCGAAGGACGTGCCACCCGGTCCACATCTGGTTCGCCTTTTCAACGAAAGCGGCGCGAGCGAACCCCGCTTGCTCATCGTCACCGATACCGCGCAATCCCCGGAGGTGGAACCCAACGATCAGTTCACCAAACCGCAATCGCTGGATTCCCTCCCGCTCTCGCTCAATGGCCGGCTGGATAAAAACGGCGATGTCGATTCGTTTGCCTTTGAGATCGAGAGCGGACAAACGCTGGTGGCGGATGTGGAAGCATACACGCTGGCGTCGCCCATTGACGCGGTCCTGCGTCTGGTGGATGAACAGGGACGCCAACTCGCCTTCAATCATGACAATGGGCGCACGTTAGATCCGCAACTGGTTTGGACAGCGCCCGCGACTGGCAAATATGTGTTGCAGGTTTTCGGCTTTGCTTATCCAGCAACGTCTGATGTTCGTTTCACCGGGGGCAATGCCTGTGTTTACCGGCTGCATGTGAGTCGCGGTCCTCACATCCATCATACGCTCCCCATGGGCCTGCAACGCGCATCGGCCACGCGCCTGCGTTTGGTGGGATGGAACTTATCCGCGCTCGCCAAAAGCGAATTCGTTTTCGATGCGAAGGACTTTTGCAATTTGCGACATGAGTCCGCTCCCGTTCGCATTCCAGGTGCGAACCGAGAATTGCAACTGCCGATCGGCGACGGACCGGAGTTGCTCGAAAACGATTTGCCTTCGAACGACCGCACCCTTTGCCTTCCATCGGCGGTCACCGGGATCATCGAACGCGTCGGAGAAAAAGACGCGTTCGAGTTTCACGCGACCAAAGGAGAGTTCATCCTTCTCGAAGTTCAATCGGCCAGATTCGGTTTTCCTTTGGATCCAAGATTGAAACTCCTCGATGCGCAAGGAAAGCAAATCGCGGAAAACGACGATCGTTTCCTGGCAGATCCGCAATTGGAATGGAAAGCACCCAACGACGGACGCTTCACGGTCGTCGTCGAAAACGTTTTGAATCGCGCTGGTCCTGATCATTGTTATCGTTTGAGTTTGCGGCGAGCCGGGCCCGACGTGAAGTTCACGGTCAACGAAAGCGAGTTTAAGGTGCAGCCTGGAAAAACGGCCGAAATCAAAGTGGCCGTTCGAAGGGTTCGCGGATATGGCGCTCAGGTGTTCGTCGCAGCGCTGGATTTGCCCAAAGGGGTGAGTTGCGATCCGGTGGAAGTGGCATCGAAAAATCAGGAGATCACATTGACATTGAAAGCCTCGGGCGACGCGCAGCCCTACAATGGAACCTTTCGAGTTGTTGGCATCGAGGCGGATTCGGCCGTGGAGTTCGTGGCCGTGAAGGAGTTGATCGGGACGGGAGAGAACAACGGCGTTCCGAACGGATACCATACGCTGCTCATCCATTCCACCGACCAGCTTTGGCTGACCGTGCTGAAAGCGGAAGAGGCAAAGAGCAAAGAGTAAAGGGCACAGAGCAAAGGGCAGAGGGCAAAGGGCAGAGGGCAAAGGGCAGCCGTGGTTGGCTCGAAATGACATTAGCATCTCAGTCCAAGCAGGAAAATGAAGGCGCGTTGCTCAACCTGGAAAAATAATTTTTCCAACTTGCAGTAAGCTTTCCCTCAGGCCGGAGTAAGACCTTTCCCTTGCCGAATGAATACCTCGCCGCGGCTGCGTCAAAACCGAGGGACGGTTGGGGTAAATCCTGGGTACGGCTGAGTTGTACTTCAGGTACGTCTGAGGCAGGGATTGGCCCAGTCTGAGCGGGGGATTACTTCAGACTGGAGGAGGGATTACTCCAGACTGGAGGAGGGATTGGGCATTACCGTGGCAGGTCTAAACCCCGACTGAAGAAACCATTTTTCCCGCCCGGGAAAATCATTCCGCCAATTTGGAAAAACGCCTGCCGCAAGCTTCAATGCTCCGAACTCTGCTTGAAACGGATTTGTTTTGCGCCAGTGGCACAATGATCTCATTGCTTCCCCGAAAACTGGTCAGGATTTTTTCCCTGCAGGCCAGCTATTGTCGTGAGAAATGATGTGGTCGTTTGTTTGGATGCTGGTAATCGCGTTCCAGCAAATGGCAAGTTTCCTTGCTTGACAGCCGAAGGACTCCGTTGCCCGGCGCATGACCTTGTTGCGGATGATACGCTGACCAGTTTGCGTTGATTGGCAATAGCTCCACAGAGTGTAATGCACTTGTTTCAAAAGCCCCAGCGCGCTGTCGTTCGTCATCACGTCAGTGCGAACAGCAATTCTCGTTAGTTGCTCAGGCAAAAAACAATCGAAAATAGCAAATTCAATCATACTTACTGAGCCACGAGTCGGAAAAATGCCTGTGGTGCTTGGAGACCATCGATGGCTAACACAATCCCTTCCGTCGAGTTTGGCATCTGAAAATCTCGAAGCAACTTCCATCCGCTTGGACCGTATCGCTCACTCATCTGCAGCGAATACCGTGTGGCAGGCAAACCTAGAATCCTTATGTCAACAGCGTTGGGCATCACTCGTGAAATCCAAAGGCTGGGATCGTAGGAATAGTAATGAGCACCGTCTTCTCTCGTTGGAGCAATTAAAAAAGTGCCGTTTCCATATGCCATGGTGCCGCCGCCTAACTGTGGAGGAATGGCACCTGTTAAAGTCCAATGTTTACCATCACTGGAGGAATAGATTTCATTCCGATTAGGCTCGCTGTTTTTTAATGCGACAAAGAGGCTCCCGTTGGTTGCGACGGCTGCTAATCGGCCGAAAAAATCATTAGTTTTCCACGTAATGCCATCTTCAGACCATGCCGTGAGGCTTTCACCCACAACGACGAAAACGCCTTTTGCGAATGTTGCGGCAATCGCAGTCCGGGGAAGCTCGATGCTGACGTAATTTATGCCGTTAGTTGATACGTTAACAAAGCCACCTGAAATGCTGACGAATTTTCCGGCTCCAAACACGAAAGCGGAGGCTAACCCCTCGTAAAGTTGCCCAATCCAGTGTGTTCCGTCATCAGAATAGGAATGTCCTCCGTAAAGCCTTCCCGTCGTACTGTCAAAAAAGCTCGTCGTCGCAAAAAGCCTCCCATGTTGTTCAATTACAAACCTAAACAGAGCGTCATAATTAATTGCCTATGTAAGCAATCCGGTGTATGGTCCGTGCATGAAAGCACTGACTATCTCTGACACCGAAAACATGGTTATGGCGCTGCAGGATGAAATCCGCCGCAACG
>JBFMDG010000459.1:0-6282 GCA_040754135.1 Verrucomicrobiota bacterium | reverse complement strand
GCGGACAAGCAATTGATTGCATGGGTCAATGGGGCCACGGGATATCGTCAATGGGCCAGCGAACCGAATCAAAAATCCAATTCGATTCATCTCGAGGCGGGGGCGGAGTATTACCTCGAGATCGTCATGAAAGAAGGCTGCTGCGACGATCATCTGACGGTTCGCTGGCAGATGCCCAATGGCGAATTCGAAGTGCCGATTTCCGCGGCGCATCTGGTTCACTGGATCGAAGGCATCGGTGTCGCTCTGGAAGATGGAGATGTTCCCCGGCAACGGCTGCAGTTTTCGCTGAACAATGCGCCCGCAGGCGCGACCATCGATTCCGATTCGGGAATCTTGCGATGGCACCCCGACGCACAAACCGCTTACGGATCTTATTTGCTTGAAGTGCAGGTGACCGATTCCGGCGACGCGGCGCAGAGTGCGACGCGCCAATTCCGTGTGGCGGTAGTGCCGCCCCTGGTGATTTCGGCGGAAACACGTGGCAATCCGAACGGTCTGACGCTGACCTTCGCCAGTCCTGTCGAAACCAGCCTGGCGCTCGATCCAGGGCATTACGGGATTGATCATGGGATTCAAATTCTTTCCGCAACTTTGTTAACACCTACGCATGTGCGATTGGAAACGTCGCCAATCCCGGAAGGCAATGTTTACACCTTGACGGTGAAAGCAGTGCCAGACGCGAACAATCCCGGGCAAATGATTGCCCCCGATTATCAAGTGCGATTCCTGCAAACCCAAGGGGTCATCACGCGGCAGGAATTCCACAATCTCGGAGGAACATCGGTGTCGGACCTGACCAATTCGGAGCGTTTTCCGGACAGCCCGGACGTTTCCGTTTTGGCGCCGAGCCTGGAAACGCCGGTCAACGTGCGGGATAATTACGGCGTTCGCTTCGCGGGATATCTCACGCCGCCGACCACCGGCGAGTACACTTTCTTCGTGAGTTCGGATGATCAAAGCGCATTTTTTCTGAGCACCGATGAAAGCCCGGCAAACAAAGCGTTGATTGCATTTGAACCGGCCTGGAATGAATCGCGCCAATGGATTATGGGCGTCAATCAAGCTCCGCGAATTCCCGCAGCTCATCCGCCCGAATTCTTTGCCGGCGCATTGTTTATTGAAGGGGAGGATTTTGATTTCGACCACGGCCAGTCGATTACTGATCAGCCCATCGGCATGAACGGCGCCTATGCTGGCGGCGCGTATCAAGGCTTGGGTTCGGCGGCCGACGCTGAAATTGATTGGCACGAAACCAACCCTTCAAACGATCAGGCGGTGTACCGTCCATCCACCGCTGTCGAAGCCGGCAAACCAAATGGTCCGGCCGGTCACGATCGCGGCGAATTCGATGTGCAGATCAATCATGTGGTCGGCTGGAGCGACGCGGGTGATTGGTACAATTACACGCGCGTGTTTCCCGAGACCGCGCGCGATTACTACGTCCTGGCGCGCCTGTCGTCCGGTGGGGCGCCCATCGCGGCGGATTTGAGCGAGGTGATTTCGGGCCGCGGAACGGAAAATCAAACGCTGACCAAACTGGGCGAATTCCGCAGTCCAGCGACGGGCAATTGGGATGTGTTCGCTTTTGTGCCGTTGACGGATTCGTCCGGAAATTTCGTCAAGTTGAATTTCACCGGACAACGCACGTTACGATTCACCACGTTGCCGGGAAATCTCGATCTCGATTACCTGATGTTCAAACCGGTGGTGAACGGTCCGGCCGATCTCGAACAGTTGCGTCCGGTGAATCAATCGTTGCCCATTCATTTGGAAGCGGGCCGCAAATATTACCTCGAAGGTTTGATGAAGGAGGGAGGCGGCGGCGATAATTTTGGAGTGGCCTGGGTGAAACCAGGCGACCCGCCGTTGAACAATGGCGACCCGCCCATTCCGGGCCGTTATCTCACAGGGCTTCCTCCGACCGAACCCGTGACGATCGTCAGTCAACCGCAGAATCAAACCGCCGCTGAATTTGGCGAGGCCACCTTCTCAGTCGTCGTGAATGGGACGCCGCCCTTCGATTACCAATGGTATCGGGATGATGTTCCTTTGCCTGGAGAGAACGGTCCGTCTTTGGCCTTGGAAAATGTGTCGCCGGCGGATCACAACCGCGTTTTTCGGGTCGAGATTTTCAACGGCATTTCATTTTTGCGCAGCGCCGACGCCACGCTGTCGATCAATGCGGATTTGCAACCGCCAACCATTGCCGCAATCGAAGGAAGCGCGACGCTGGACCGCGTGAAGATCCTATTCTCCGAGCCGATCGATCCTGCCGATGCTCTCGATATTGCCAACTATCAAATCGACGGATTGACCGTCACCAGCGCGCGCCTTTTGTCTGACGGAAGGCGTGTCGTGCTCTCGACGAGTGCGCATACGCCCGGCGCGCTTTACACGCTGATCGTGAACAGAATCCGCGATGTTGCTGCTGCGCGAAACCCTGTCGCAGCAGGCACGCAGGCGAGCTTTCATGGTTTTGTCTTCACGAGCGGCTTTTTGCGCCGGGAGATTTTTACGGGGTTCGGAGGGACGCGCGTCGCCGATCTGAGGGCGCATGATGGTTTTCCCGATTCACCGAATGCGGTGGATTACGTGACGGAATTCGAATCACCGGGCGCCGGGCTGGATGAGTATGGCGTGCGGCTTTCGGGTTTCCTGACGGTGCCGGTGACCGGCGAATACGTTTTTTATTTGTGCTCGGACGATGAAGGAATTCTTTATTTGAGCACCGATGAAAGTCCCGCGAACAAGTTGCAGATCGGGCTCGAGCCGGCCTGGAATCCGCCGCGTCAATGGATGAATTCCCTCAATCAGCCGACGCGCGGCAATCCGCCCTCGAATGTATCCGGACCCATCGCTTTGGAAACGGGGAGGCGGTACTACGTCGAGGCTTTGATGAAGGAAGGCGGGGGAGCGGATCACATCGAGGTGGCGTGGCAAATGCCGGGGAATGGAATACCGCAGAATGGATCGCCGCCGATTTCGGGAGCGAATTTGGGTGCTTACGCAAATCCCGACGATGCATCAATCACCATCCTCCGCCAGCCAGTCGCAGCGACGGTCCTCGACGGGGAGAGTGCGACGTTTGAAGTTCGGGCGGCCAGCTCGAAGCAACCGAGATATTATCAGTGGCAACGAAACGACCAGAATATCCTCGGCGCCAACAGTAGCTCCTACACGACTCCACCGGCGCAACTCGCTGATTCCGGAGCCAAATTCCGCTGTCTCATTTCAATTCCGGGAGCAACCGTCGTCAGCGAAGCAGTGGAGTTGACCGTTTCTGCGGATCAGAAGCCTCCAGCGTTGGTTGCGGTCGAAGGCAACATCGGATTTGACCGGATCATCGTGCGTTTTTCAGAACCGGTGGACGCAGCCGACGCGACGAATGCGGAAAACTATCAATTGAGCGGTGGGCTTTCGGTTCAGGAGGCGCGGCTGAAACCCGATGGACGCACGGTCGAGTTGATTACTTCAACTCAAGCAGAAGGCCAGGAGTACGTGCTTTCTGTGCGTGGCATTCGCGATGTTTCCGCGGCGCGCAATCCGGTTGCGGACGGAACGAATATGCGCTTCCGCGCCTGGCAGCCGGAGGAGTTCGTCGGACCGTTTCCGAGTTGGGCGGATGTCAAACGCGATTACGGCGCGGTAGGCGACGGCGTTGCCGATGACACGGATGCCTTGCAAAAAGCGTTGGATGAGTTTGGCGCGTCGGATCGGCCGATGCCAAATCCGGCGCGGGTGCTTTACATTCCAGCCGGCACGTATCGCATCACTCGGACGTTGAATTATGCGACGCGAATCGGATCGAGCGTGGTGGGTGAGGCGCCGGACACGACCATTCTGAAGTGGGACGGCCAGGACAACGGGGTCATGCTCTGGGCCAACGGGGTGACCTTGGCGCGCATGGGGCGGCTGACGTTTGACGGCAGTGGCCGCGCACAATCGGGAATTAACCACAAATGGGATCAGCAGCGGCTTTTCTCGACGACTGGCAACGAGTACGCGGACATGTGCTTCAAAGATCTGCAATTCGGAATCAAAGCCGGGATTGCTGCTAACGATGCGGAAGTGGCAGTGCTGCGCTGCCGGTTCATCCGCTGCTCGGTCATGGGAATCAGCATCGAAAGTTTCAACGCCCTCGATTGGTGGGTTTGGCATTCGCTCTTCGAGGATTGCGCGGTGGCTGTTGGCAACACTTACGGCGCGGGGCACATTCACGTTTACGACAGCCTCTTCCGCCGCTCCACGGTATCGGACGTTGCTGTCGGCAACACGAGTTACTTCAGTTTTCGCCGCAATACTTCCGTTCAATCGAAAACCTTCCTTACGCAAGGCTTCACCCTGAACCCATGCCAATACACGATTCAGGACAACATCATCATCGATCCAATTGATCCCTCGCCTATTTCGATTAACAGCTTTGGCCCCATTCTTCTCCTGGACAACTGGATTCGAGTGCGACCGGAAAATGAAAGCAGCCCGAGCATCATCGCGGGCCAGGCGAGCGTCATTTCAATCGGCAACCACTTCAACGCCGCTAACCCATTCCAAGTGGATCGCCTGGCGTCCGTCGATGACCAGATCGTGCCCGCGGCGGCGATGAATTTTGTGGAGCCCGCCTTGCCGGGTCCATTGCCAAATCGGCATCGCAGAATCTTCGAAGTCGCTCCCGGCGCGACCGCCGAGCAAATCCAGGCTGCCGTCGATCAGGCAGCGCTTGAATCTGGCACGCGCCCCGTCGTCCATCTGCCCGCTGCCGATTATTTCATCGACCGCACGATTTTCATTCCAGCGAATTCGGACATTCAACTGGTTGGCGATGGTTATGAAGCCAGCACGCGCCTCCGCTGGACCGGGGCCGGCTCCGGACCCGTGTTGCGACTCGCAGGGCCGAGCAAGGCCGCCTTGCGAGAGTTCAGCATTTATGCGGGCGACCGCGCTCGCGGCATCGATCTGGACAACGCCGATCAACCAGGCGCTCGCGTTTCCATGGATCAGGCCTACTTCGTTGCGAATCAGGATGGAAACCTGGTGGTGGATCGGCTCGATGAGACGGACGTCACGTTGCACAACAGCAATCACGTTTCTGCCGGACGAAATGCCAGCGTCAGAGTCGTGGGCGGACCAAAACGAGCCGCGGGCCTTGCTTCAAACAGTCGATTCGCACTGTTCGGTGGATCCTCGGCGGATAACTATTTGAGCTACGATGTGGCGCAGGGCGCCCGCGTAATGGTGCAGGACACCTGGTATGAAGGTCAGCCGCCACGGTTTTTGAAGCTGACCGGTTCAGGCTCGTTCACTTTGAATGGAGCGACCGTGGCCGCGGCAGATCCGGGCCATCAAGGAACGCCGGGATTGGAGCCGGCAATCGAACTGCACGATTTCCACGGGGATGTCGCACTGCTCAATTTCCTCCTGCCGGTACGCAGCTCAGGAATCACCCTGTCAGGCGACAACACCAATCTCAACTTGTTCTTCGCTGGAATGGCGAGTTGGCCGCAACCCATGACGGACAATTCCCCGGGGGCGCGTTGGGCAGGCATCGGAAATATAATCGGCGAGCCTGGTGCATGGTGGACGCGAGCACAGGACCAGGGCCAATGGGACGCTGAATTCTTGCGCCTCATGTTCGCTCCGCTTCGAAATGAAAAACCACGACCGATTGCTCCGAAGATTGACGGTGTCACCGACGCGCGCATCTTCCGCCTGTTCATTGCCCAAGGCACGATTGGCATGCAAATCTCCGGACTGAACGAGGCTCCGGTCCTGGATGCCATCGCGGATCTTACGGTTGTGGAAGGCCAGGCTGTGTCGATTCAAGCCGAGGCCGTCGATCAGGATCAACCTTTCCAGACGCTCTCCTTCCAGCTCGATGGAACGGTTCCCGTTGGCGCGGCCATTCATTCCGCTTCCGGCTTGTTCACCTGGACGCCGAGCGAAGATCAAGGGCCTGGTGAATACGTCATCAATGTTCGCGTCACGGACAACGGTTCGCCTGCGCTCAACGATACGAAATCTTTCAAAATTAACGTCACCGAATTGAACACCGCTCCGCGAATCGGCGTGATTGGATCGATTACGAATCGACTGTTGACGGCGTTTGTGGACATCGGGGTGCCCGGAGATCCTGCGGTCAACGGATCGACTACAATGCCTGGCGACGGTTCTTTTGAAGTGATTGCGGGCGGAAGCGATATTTGGGGCAACTCCGATCGATTCCATTTTGCTTATCAAGAGGTCACGGGAGACTTCGATTTGCGGGTTCAAGTGGAAAGCCTG
>JBFMDG010000458.1:0-6294 GCA_040754135.1 Verrucomicrobiota bacterium | reverse complement strand
CTTGGCCTTGCGCTTCTTCCTGTCCTTCGGCCTCTCCTTGTCCCGATCCCTGGCCTTGTCCTTGATTCCGGTTCCGATTCTGCGCCAGCGACTCGCTTTGGCCTTCTTTGTTTTGCTGGCCGGCTTGTTCCTGATTCGGATTGCCAGCTTGATTCTCACTTTGGCGTTGATCCTTTTGATCTGCGTTTTGGTTTTGCGCCTGGCGTTGACTTTGCCCCTGCCCCTGGCCTTGACCGGACGGGCTGCCCGGCTGGTTTCCATCAGGATTTTGCGACTGGTTTTGTGACGGTTGTTTCTCGGAGTTATCAGCGGGAGTTTCCTGAGCGCGCTCCGCCAAGGCGGTGTTCACGCCGGATTGGGAACGAGCCAATTCCCGCGCGAGTTCGAGCGCCTCTTCGATTTCTTTATTTTCCTCCGGCTGTTTCTTTTTCTGTTTAATGGCGTCAAGCACGACGCGGAGCCGGTCGCTGGGCGGACGTTCCCGATTCGGATTCGGCTGCGTCGGCAAATTCTCGAGCTCGGGCAATAATTTCAAAACTTGATACATGTGCGCCAGGGCGCTTTCTTCGGGTGGCAAGGCTTCGTTGCGCGCCTGCTTTTCCAAATGTTCCGCGGCCTTCTCCATATCGGTGACGGCCGCCTCCATTTCCGTGATGGCTTCGCCTTCCAAACCGCCGGCGGAAAGATTATCCAAATACATGCGTCCAAATTCAGTGGCATCACGCTGCCGCGCCGCTAATTCCTTGAATTTCTCGGGCGCCGCTTTGCTCGCCAGCGCGGAAGTGTCGGCGATGATCTGCTTTTGGATGACGAGGAGATTGACCTGTTGCGATTTATTCTGGGAAAGGCATTCGCCGCTTTCGAGGTTGGTCACCTCGATGAAATACATCGGTGACCGGCCCACGCCCGGTCCATCGAGGGTGTTGTTATCGCGCGCTTCGGCATGGTAGGCGACCAATTCAAATTCCCGCAGTTCCAGCGTGTTCAAGTCGAGATCAGCCGTGGCCAGCACCTCGCCGTTCTCTTCAGAGACGCGCGTCGCCGCGACGGTTTGTTCCGACCCGCCGAGTTTATGGAAAACGAGAGTGATGTCGCCGACGCCGAAATCATCGCTCACCGAGATTTTGACCGGGACGATGTTGGTCGAGAAAGCGCGGGTGTCCTGGGCGGGTTCGAGGATTTCCACTTTCGGCGGTTTGTCGGGGAGAGCGGTGATTTGAAACGGTTTTTCATTCACGCCCACGTGCCCTTTCTTGTCCACCAATTCGATCCAGTACTCGGTGTCTTTGGTAATCGGCACCTGGCCTTTCCATGCGCCGTCCGGCGATCGTTCGAGCGGAATTTCGGGCAAAGCGGCGAACTTCAAGGTGGCCTTTGAGAGTTCAACATTGGGTTCGATGTCGAAGCCAGCCATGCTCGCGCGAACCGCTTTGATATTGGGCGCCTTTTGCCGGACAGGCGCCAGGCGGGTGTACTCGGGATGCTGTATTTCAAGATTGAGATCTTTTACCGCCGGCGGGATGTAGGTTTCGATTTTGAATTCGTCGGAGGCGGCATCGCTGCCGGTGACGCGGTATTTCAAATCCGCGCGGACATTCTTCAGGGAGTGGATAAAGAGGCCGGGAGCGTTGCTCGAGGCGGTGAGCGCCACGCTCTGCCATTGGCCAGAGGCCGCTTCTGCAAAGTGAAATCGCGCATCTTTTGGTAGGCGCCCCGTGAAAATGTTGGTGATATCGAGGTCGCGGCCGATGGGAATTTCGACATGACCCGGTTTGACTTCCAATTGCGTGTAGTGCGCTTTCGAGAACGGGAAGGCGACGCGTTGGAGGGCGGTGAAAGCCACGGGCGCGGCGAACAGAAAGATCATCAAGGCCACACAAGTGAAGCCGAGAAAAAGCGCCGGGCGCAGCAGGCGTTTGCGATAGGGCACGTCTGATGTGGCGAGTTTTTTGGCGGCATTAGCTTCGAGGGCAGCCACCAGTTCCGGTTCGTATTCGTGGGTCGATTTGCGTTCGCCGGTGAGATACTCGGCCGCGGTGGAGATTTCGCAGCCCAAATCCGGTTTGGTCGCCTCGACATCCAGCGCCGCTTCCTTCAGGCGCGTGGGCCTGCGGAAAAAGCGGATCAATCGATAGATTCCCAGCCCGATGAGGCCCGCCAGCATGAGGGCGGCGATCGATCGCAGGGTGACGGGCAGCATGAGCCAATAATCGATCAGCGCGATGGCAAACACGCTCAGCAACACCGCTTCGCAAAGGGTGATGGCCCAGGCGAGGCGCACCGATTTGTCCTTGGTTTTGGCCGCCTGCTCCAACTTTGTTTTAGCAATATGGGAAGGATCTTGGGACTCATTCATAGCGTTCCTTAATTCAGCGCGTTCTGGTTTGCATGCCGGTCTCAAATGGAAGTTCGATTGGCCACGGCGACTTCGACAAAGAGCAAAAGCAGCGCAGCCAAAAGCAGCAGGCGCCACAATTCCTTTTCCTGATTCGAAGCGCCGAACAGCCCGGCGGTCAAAGTGCCGGGCCCCGGCGGCTCGGCTCGAGCCACCTGCTGTTGAAAAGCCTGCATCGAAAGCGATGTCAGATCCGACTCGGCCACAGCGGCGTTGATGGCGAAGCGGCGCAATTCTTTGCCGTGAGCATCGCGGAGCGTATAAAGGCCGGGCCGTTCCAGGTCGAGGTCGCGCAACACGCCCTGCCCATCGGCCGCGAGAGGGATCTGCCGGCCGTCTGGCATGTGTAATTGAAAGGTCGAGTTCATGGCTCGCTTGCCCAGATCAATTTCCGGATCGGCGCCCGCTTCCAAACTCGTAAACGGCTGACTCTGCTCCAGATTGGGTCTCGAGGCGAGAGATTTTGCGAGCCCATGGAGCCAGGGCACGTAGGTCTTGTGCTTCGGCCAATCATTCCAGGCGGTGTCGGCGGAACTGTTGACCAGCGCAACTTTTCCATTGCCTGCCTGACGCACCAGCACCAGCGGAACTCCATCGTCGAAAAACGCCGGATGCGCCTTCAATTCCTGCTCGGCAAATGTAAAGCGGCGGGTGAATTCGGGAATGCGAAGGTTGCCGCTTTGCGGAGCGCTAAACATGGCAAACATGAGCGTATTGGTATCGTAATCACCAATGCGCCAGGGTTGATCCACTTGCGGGACACTCTCCGGGTCCGCCAGCGAAGCCGGCAGGAAGTTTCGGAATTCACTGTTGTAACGATTCACGCTCATCCCATCCCCGAGAAAGAATACGACCCCGCCGCCGGCTTTGAGGTACTCTTCGAGAGTCTCGGAAAGCCCTGATGGAATTTGTTTCATGCCCGGCAGCATCAGCACATCGCAAGGCAAGGCGCCCTTCGTCACTCCCAGGCGCGAAACCAGTTCCGGCGCGCTGACCTTCATGACATGAAACGGCGAAGGTATGGCGTTGGTTGAATCTTTCATCGGATCGAGCGCCGCCGTCAGAAAGAAACTCTCTTCTTCGAAGCTCCGAGCCACATTGCGCGTCTCGAGCACCAGGACGCGCAACGGCTCCGGGACATAAAGGCTGGCAACGCGCGTATCGTCGATCGCGTATGCATCGTTTGCGCGCAGCCGCGCCAAAACGTTGTGCCAGCCGGGCTTCAATGGAGGCAACGAGAGCGCCAGATTCGTGCTGCTCCCCGCTGCGAGCGCGAGTTGCTTTGTCCAGGCAACCTTGCCGTCCACCTCCAACTCCACTTCCAAACCGTGAGCGTCTTCATCGTTGAAACTGGTAATGGCGACGTGCGGCGGTTCCTCGGTTTTGGAATCGAGTTTCAACTCGATGATTCCGTAATTCGGCGTCACCAGATCGGCCAGGTTCGCCAGTTTCAGCTCCGCGTTCGCCGGGATTGGGTACGCTCCGATTTGGCGGGCGCTGTTTTGCTGGAGGTCACTGATAAGATGAATGGTGTTTTCGGCTTCCGAATCGCCCATGGACAACAAACGCGTGGCTTGTTGCAAACCGTCGCCAAGATCACCAGTGGCAAAGCCGGGCTTGAGATCGGAAACCAGTTTATCGATGACGGCCGCGGGCGCAAAGCCGGAGAGGACCTCCCCGCGTCCACCTGCGCAAACCACGAGCGCGGCGCGATCTTGCGGGCGCAATTCGCCCAAGGCCTGGCGCAATTCCGCCAGGGCCATTTCCCAACGCGGGCCGTCCGTGCCGGCGGCCAGCATGCTGGCCGACCGATCGAGAATGAACACGATCTGCCGCTTTTTCTCCGCGGCATCGGCGCCGTCGCCCTTCGGTAAATAGGGCCGGGCAAACGCCAGCGCCAGGAGCGCGAAAATGATGAGGCGCAACGCCAGCAACAGCCAGTTGCGGAGTTTGCGGCGTTGCGACGATTGCTCGTCCTGCTTTTGAAAGAACTGGATCGTGCTGAAGCGCAGGCGCTTTTTCTTCCGCTTCAGGAGCAGATGAATCAAGACCGGCACAGCCAGCGCGGTTAACGCGGCGAGCATGAGCAGATTCGTGAAAAGCACCGGCATGGCTACATCGCGGCTCTCCGCTCAAGGTAGGTGGTCAGCGCCACATCGAGCGGCGCATCCGTCCGGAGCGGATGATAATCGATTTCCAGATGAACGCATTCCTGGCGAATGCCATCGCAGAACTCGCGCAATCGCCGCTGATATTCCTTTCGGAAATCATCGACATGCACCGACAGTTCCTCGGACGTTTCGCTGTCCTGAAAGAGGTATTCGCCTTCATACGGAAGATCCAGTTCCTCGGGCGCCATGACATGAAAGACGAGCACCTCCTGATTTTGCGACTGCAATTGGCGCAATAACTTCAACACGGCATCGCGCGTTGTAAAAAAATCCGAAAGGACAATAGCCAGGCCGCGCCTCGAAAAACTCTCCACAATGCGAAACAGACTTTCGTCCACACGCGTTCCGCCCCGCGCTTGCGCATGGGTTAAAAGATGAAAAATCTCCTCGGCATGATGCCGGCTGGCATGCGATGGCACCGCCTGCCGCGCCTGCTCGCCAAACACAATTAACCCCGGCGCATCATGCTGCCGCACCATCAACTCCGACAACACCGCCGCCAAAACCCGGGCATAATGAAATTTGTTGGCGTCGCCCTCGCCGAAATCCATCGACGCGCTCGTGTCCAAAAAAATCTGCGCGCGCAAATTGGTGTCATCCTCGAATTGCTTCACATAAAACTCATCGGTGCGGCCCCAAACCTTCCAATCGATGTAACGAAGGTTGTCCCCCTGCGTGTAAGCGCGATAGGTCGAGAATTCGGTGCTGTAACCAAGGAATGGACTCCGGTGCAATCCCTCGATGAAACCCTCCACGATCGTGCGAGCCAGAAGTGACAAGTCATCGATAGCCGCAAGCGTTCGCGCCGGGATGTTCAAGGTTGCGGGCATGGTTCGGTCACATTTTGCGTGGCACTGTCAGCGCGCCAAAAGTTCCAGCCGGGATGTCATCGATCGTTCACAAAAACGAAGCCATCGTCGCATGCGCATGGCTCGTATCAGTGCTGTGGTTTCACTTCACCCAGAATCTTTTCGATCACGTCGCTGACGGTGATCTTTTGCGCGCGCGCGTTGAAATTGGTAATGATGCGGTGCCGCAGCACCTGGCGCGCAACGGAACGGATCCCTTCGTAATCGGCGCATAACTTGCCGGTGACCGCGGCACGCGCTTTGGCGCCGAGCACGAGGTATTGCGAAGCGCGCGGACTGGCGCCCCATCGCACATAATCTTTCACGTAGCTTGGGGAGGCCGGATCTTCGGGACGCGTGCTGGCCACGAGTTTAACGGCGTAACGGATCACCTCATCGGAAATGGGCATGGCGCGAACGAGCTTTTGACACTCGACGATTTCCTTTCCATCGAGAACCGCGGAGAGTTCGGGCACATCCGTGCCGGTGGTGTTGCGCACCACGAGTTCCTCCTCGGCATTGGACGGGTAACCGCAATGAATGCTGAACATGAAACGATCGGCCTGAGCTTCGGGCAAGACATAGGTTCCTTCCATTTCGATCGGGTTTTGTGTGGCAAACACGTGGAATGGCGCCGGCAACGGATACGTTTTCGACCCAATGCTCACTTCGTGTTCCTGCATCACTTGCAGCATCGCCGCTTGCGTCTTCGGCGGCGTGCGATTGATCTCATCGGCCAGCACCAGATTGGCAAAAATCGGCCCCGGCAAGAATTCGAGGCGCCGCTGCCCGCTGGCGGGATCTTCCTGGATGATGTCGGTGCCGGTGATATCCGACGGCATGAGGTCCGGCGTGAATTGGATCCGGCTGAATTTGAGGT
>JBFMDG010000457.1:0-6294 GCA_040754135.1 Verrucomicrobiota bacterium | reverse complement strand
GGTTTGTCCATGCTCGTGCCCATTTCGCCGTGGTCTTTGGCCAGATCTTCGTGGCTGTCCCAGTTGCGGCGCGGAAATCCGTTGTCAGCGCCGCTCCAGATCTGCACGAAGCGCACCCCGCGTTCGAGGAGGCGGCGCGCAATCAGGCAACGCGTGCCGAAATCCTCAGTGATCAGCTGATCGATGCCGTACAGTTTTTTCGTCGCTTCCGATTCGCCCGAAAGGTCGAGCACTTCGGGCGCGCTGATTTGAAGTCGCGCGGCAAGTTCGTAAGAGGCGATACGGGCGTCGAGCCGCGAATCTCCGGCGCGATGTTCGAGATGCGATCGGTTCAATTGCTCGAGCAGCGATAAGGTCGCCCGTTCGCTTTCTGGCGTGATGAACTTTGCGGAATCGGGCGGGAACAAATCGAAGATGGGATTCGGTTTGCCGACGCGGATCATCGTGCCCTGATGCGCTGCGGGAAGAAAACCGGAGCTCCAGTTGGCCGGGCCGTTGGGCGCAAATCCACGCGGATCAGGCAGGACGACAAATGTGGGCAGGTTTTGGTTCAAATTCCCGAGGCCATAAGAAATCCAGGCGCCCATGTGCGGAAAGCCGGGCAGAACAAAACCGGAGTTTTGCATGTAGGTCGCCGGGCCGTGCACGTTCGACTTCGAGATCATCGAGTGAATGAAAGCGATATCGTCGGCGCACGAGCCGATGTGGGGAACGAGGTCGCTGATCCATTTGCCGCATTGACCGTACTGCTTCCAATCCCACGGGCTTTTCATGTTCGCTCCGGGATCGCTCTGGAACAGCTCGACTTTTTCGCCAGGATCGAATTTTTCGCCATGGCGTTTGATCAACTGCGGCTTGTAATCAAACGTGTCGCACTGGCTGGCGGCGCCCGACATGAAGAGCTGCACGACACGTTTGGCTCGCGCGCGGTGATGCAGGCCTCCATTGAAATCGGGGCGGGGCGAAGGGAGTCCGGCCAGCAATCCCTCCGAACCGAGCAGATGGGCCAGGGCGATCCCGCCGAGGCCGCCGCCAAAACGCCAGAGAAACTCGCGCCGATCGAGCAGTTGCCGATCGCCTGCGCTCAAGGCGAGCGGCTTTTCGCAAGAGGTGCAGGGGTGAGAATTCATGCTCAATCCACAAACAAAAACTCGTTGCTGTTGAAAATGACGCGGCAGAGGTTGGGCATGCCAAATTGCTCCGCGTAATTCCGCAGCGCCGCGGATTCCTCGGTCGTGGGCGGACGACACAAAGCCAGCCGGAAGGCCAGTTCGATCTGCCCGCGCAAATCAGATCCCGAGGCGGCCAATCGTGCGGCAAAATGCTCCGCCTGCCGCACAAAAAATGGATCGTTCAAAAGCGTGAGCGCTTGCAAAGCCGTCAAGGTGACATTGCGCTTCGGCGTCAACAACGACGGATCGGCGAAGTCCATACAATCCATCATGGGATCGGGCACGCTGCGCACGATGAAACGATAGACACTGCGGCGCGCACTCCCCGGACTGTCCACATCGAACCGCGTGTAATCGTACACCGGCGAATGATCGTCCTTGAAATAAAATTGCTGCACCGAAGGGCCGCCCATTTTCAAATCGAGCTTGCCGCTGACGAAGAGAATGCTGTCCCGCACCGATTCGGCATCCAGCCGCAGACGGTTCATGCGCCAGAGAAAACGGTTGTCCCCATCCACGCGCGCCTCTTCGGGCCGCTCGGTGGAAACCTGCCGGTAAGTGGCGCTGCTCAGAATAAGGCGGTGCAATTCTTTGATCGATTCGCCGTGATCGAGGAACCAGAAGGCCAGCCAGTCGAGCAGTTCGGGATGACTCGGCGCCGACCCCATGTGCCCGAAATCGTTGGGGGAATCGACCAGACCTTTTCCGAAATGGAATTGCCAGACACGATTCGCGATCGAGCGGCGCGCGAGCAGATTTTTCGGATCGGCAATCCAGCGGGCCAACGCCGCGCGGCGGTTGCCTTCGCTTTCCAGTTGCTCGAGTGGCAGTTCACCTTCGAGCCCGGGCACGCATTGCAGCGCGCCAGGCGCGACGGGTTTCAAGGCGCGTTTCACATCGCCGCGCTGCAGCAAATGCACCGTCCGCGGCCCGCCGGCCGGTTTGAAATTTCCGCTCGCCGGGAAATCGTCCGCTGCGGCATAAACCCATTGCGGTTGGGGCAACGGTTTCAAATGCTCTTCCACGCGGTTCAGCCGCTCCGCCACTTCCGCTCGCGCCGCCTTTGTCTCCGCATCGAGAAGCGCTTCGACTTTGCTTTTGCGTTCCGCTGTCAAACCGTCGATCTCCTCGGTCAGCGCTTTGCGTTTCGCTTCGATATCCGGCGGTTCCGGCTCGGCAAAAAGCTTTTTCCGGCTGTCATAATTATCGACCAGGAAATTGCGCGCCCAACGGCCGGCTTCGATCGTGTCGAGCGCCGAAACGCGTGTCCGTCGCGCCACGTTGTTCGTGCCGGAAAATACCTGCAGCTCGGCCAGCGCGAAGAAGTAATCTTTCGTGCGCTCCCACAAGCGCGTGGCGGTCACACGCACAAAGCGCGCCCGCTCTCCTCGCCCAGCCAACGCCACCGGCTCATTGCCCGGATTGGGAAAATCGGCCGCGCCGTAATCCGCCAGAACCTGCCGCGTTTTGAACTCCTCATCATCGGAAATCTCGACGCGAAATCGTTTCGGAAAACCGAACCCGGGCGTGTCCGGAAAATCGGTCGGGCGCGCGGGAATCAACTTAATTTCATCGATGGCGCGCGGTTGAATGAGATCGACCTGCACCCACTTTTCGACGTCGGGCGCCGTTTCAATGCCGCTATGATAGCCGTTGCTCGGACTTTCTTTGGCACTTTTGGGCAAGGCCGCGAGGTGTTTCTTCACTTCCTTCAATCGCGCGTCGAGCTGTTCGATTTCCGGGCTCGTGATTTTCGCCACGATCTCGTCGATTGCTTTGCGCCGTTGCTCGAGCGCGCGTTTCTCGGCCAGGAGCTGGCGGCGCTGGACAAAAATCCCGGGATCATCATCGTAAAACCGGTCGGCCCGATCCACACCAGCAAACACCGCTTGAAGCCGGTAGTACTCCTCCTGCGAAATCGGATCGAACTTGTGATCATGACAACGCGCGCAATGCACCGTCAGGCTCAAAAACGTGGACATGGTCGTCATGACCATGTCGTCGCGATCGTTGTAGCGCGCGATCAAGCCGTCGGTTTTGCTCTCCGGCAATTCTACGTGCCCGACGAAATCCCACGGACCCGCCGCGATGAAACCGGTGGCGACGACGCCCTGCGGATCCTCGGGAAACAAAACATCGCCGGCAATCTGTTCGAGAATGAACCGCGAATACGGCTTGTCCTCGTTGAACGCGCGAATGACATAGTCCCGATACGGCCAGGCGTTCAGACGCGGCTTGTCTTTGTCGTACCCGTGCGACTCGCCATAGTGCACGACATCGAGCCAATGCCGGCCCCAGCGTTCGCCGTAACGGGGTGAAGAGAGGAGCCGTTCGATCAAGCGTTCCCAAGCCTCGGCACTGCGATCATTCAGGAAAGCCTCCAGATCCGACGGCGTGGGCGGCAGGCCGGTGAGGTCGTAATGCAGCCGGCGCAGCAGCGTGCGGCGATCCGCTTCGTGTGACGGCGCCAGGCCTTCTTTTTCAAGACGCGCGAGGATGAACTGATCGATCGGGTTGCGAACCCACGATTTATTTTTCACTTCCGGCAACGCGGGCCGAGCGGCCGGCTGGAAAGCCCAATGATCCCGTTTGTCCTTGAGCTTCGTGCGATCGATGCCATCCGGCCAATGCGCCCCTTGATCGATCCAGGCGCGAAGCAACGCGATCTGCTCGGTGGTGAGCGGATCGCCTTTGGGCGGCATGCGCATGTCCTCGACCAACCCCGCAACCAAATGAATCAAACGGCTTTGGGCGCTTTTGCCGGGAATGATGTCCTGACCCAGTTCGCCGCCTTTGAACGCCGCCGATTTGATGTCGAGGCGGAAATCGGATTTTTGTTTCTCCACTCCATGACATTTGTAGCAATGTTCGGCAAAGAGCGGCTGGATATCCTTCGCGAAATCAACCTGGGCGGACGCGGTGGGCGGGAGTTTTGAAACATCCACTTTTTCGGCGGCGCGGCTCGCGATGAGAGAAACGGCCAGCAGCAATGACAGAATTGAAAGGGCTTGTCGAAACGGAAGTCTGTGAAAACCGAAGTCGCGTTCCTCAATCAAAGGCGAGATGGAGAAGATGGAGATTCTCCGCAGTGCTTCGCAGCGCGACAGTGGCGCTGTGAATTGCAATTCCACGCACGAGACCGAGGCTGGTGATCGAGTTCTCATCGGCAATCCGCGTGAGCTGAACTCTGTGCGGGCCGTGGAAAAAATTGCAACTCCTGCGGCAGGCGTCAATTCCGCATCGCAAAGAATTTTGGGGACAGCGCGCCGCAATGGCCATCGGTCGAGGCCGGTCAGACTCGAAAACGTTTTGTTTCACCCTGCGGATGCCGTCCGGATTCTTCCAAAATAAAGCAGAGCGAATCCGGCAGCTAAACCCGCCGGAATGGTGAGCAGGAGCATTTGGCCTTCGGAAGATCCCGTGCTGGCGCCACCAATGGGATAACCGGTCGCAAATACCGTCAACGGAATGAGCCAAAGGAAAAAAGTGCGCCAGGCACCCCGCGCAGCGCGGCAGGCCAGAATCACTACCGGCCATAATGCATTGAGCAGAGCGAGCAGGAAGAATTCGATCGTGCGCCCCGCGTTCCAGTTCGAAAGTAATCCGCCCAGGATCAACAACGCTGCTGCCAGCGTCATTACCGTTTGCGCCAGTGTCCGCCCTTTCCAGGCGAAAAGCTCGTGCGCATTCCCGGTAGGCGACTCTGACGTTGCGGGCATGACCCGCAGTCCGGCAGTCTTTTGCAGCAGCCAGCCGCCCGCCAACCCCGCCAGCACCGCCATGGCAAACGCTTCCTTGGTCAAAAAATGAAAGTGCGTGAGGGCCGTCCCCCCGATCAAGAAAAGCCAATAAAACAGCGACAGTGGAAGTGGAATCAAGCGCCGCGCAGCCACCAGCCGTGGCACGAGCAGAACGGCAAATGCCACCATAAAAAAACCAATGCGTAGCAGCGGATACATCGGCACCAGTTTGGGCCCGTCGGTTAAACTGTAAGGCACAGCTAAATTCAGCTCCTCGATATTCTTAATAGCTCCGTTGGACGCGTCGAACTCCGGGTAGATTCCGTCTGGAATGGCCACCATGGAGAGTGCGGCGAACGCCAGAAGGTTGATCACGAGCGTGACCGCGAAAGCGGCCGCGTTGGATTGCAGCGGCTTCACTTCGAACAGGTCCTCTCCGATCGAGGCGCCGGACCAAAGCGCATTCCGCCAGCGGAGCGATTGCAAAATAAAAACGCCGCCAAACCAGCACAGCAACAGCGGCGTCCCCAGCGCAAATCCGGCGAAGGTGTAAGAAGGCGCTGAGCGACTCCAGACAAATGACCGGATCACATACATATCCAAAGCCAGCGCGAAGCCGATCAGCACGACTCCCCCAAAGGCCAGCAGTCCCAGCAGCACATTGCCGGTCGGCAGATTGGAACGCCGTCGAAGTTTCAAAAATTGGTAATACAGGATTGAAACGATCAACAATCCGATGCCGGCATTCCCCCAGTAAAACATCATGGAAAAAAAGCGCCCCAAATCACCTGGATTCCTCGCGCCTGGATTATCGGCTTTCCAGTGCAAATATTGAACCTGCTCCCACAGCCCATAGGCCAACCCAAGCAGAACCGTGCCGAGAATCGTGGCCAGGCCAACAATTGCCCACGGCCGCTGCTGCCACCAATTCCAGGTTTTGCGCCAGGCACTCGCCGGCCTGGCTAAAATCGGTTCGTGATTTAGAAACCGCTCCAGTTCTTCCGCCAGATCTCGCGCCGTGTGATACCGCCGCTCCGGCCGCTTCTCCAAACACTTCAAACAAATCGTTTCCAGGTCCGGCGGCGTTTTCGAATTCAACTTCGACGGCGCCATCGGCTCTTCTTCCAGTACCTTCCGCAGCGTCGCCAATGGGCTCTCCGCCGCAAACGGCGCCCGACCGGTCAACATCTGATACAGAATCGCTCCCAACGCATACACATCACTGGCCGGTCCCACCTCCTGCGGCCGGCCCCCCGCTTGTTCCGGCGGCATGAAACTCGGACTGCCCATCACCGCGCCGCTCTGCGTCAATCCCACGTTGCTCTCCAGCCGCTTGGCCAATCCAAAATCCGTAATCCGCGGCTGGCCTGCTCCATCGATCA
>JBFMDG010000456.1:0-6295 GCA_040754135.1 Verrucomicrobiota bacterium | reverse complement strand
CGCCAGTTTCACTGAGGCCGCACCGGGCCAGCCGATCCTGGCGGACTCGAAACATTTGCGCAGCGGCGATAAACCGGAATGGGACGAGTTCGCGGCAATCCAGCCGAATGGCAAATCGATCGAGTTGAAATTCAACGCAGCCACAAATCAATCCGCCGCCACCCTTTTGCTGCGTCAGGACAACGTGAAGCTCGAATGGCCCGTCGAGCTCAATGGCAAAAAACTTGGCCACCTTTTTCTCATGGAAGCACCACTCGTTCATGCGCTCTCCATACCCGCGGGGACGTTGCGTGACGGTGAAAACACCCTCGTCATTCGGCCACCCGCCGGAAATGACGATATCCGCATCGGTCCGATCGAATGGTTTCCCGATCCTCTCCAAGGGGTGTTGAACGAAACGCAATTGGAAGTCGTGGTCACGGATGCCGCCTCGGGCCAACCGCTTCCTTGCCGGCTCACTCTTCTCGATCAGGAGGGGCATCTTGCGCCGGTGCTGGCGGCGCCCGACCAAAAACTCGCGGTTCGTCCCGGCGTTGTTTACTCCGGGAATGGACGGGCACGACTCGGGTTGCGCGCGGGCCGATACACCGTGCATGCGACGCGTGGATTTGAGTATGGCCTGGACACGCAATCTGTTTCGCTCGCGCCAGGTCAATCGCGCCGGCTCGATTTTCGAATCACCCGCGAGGTGCGCACGGAGGGTTGGGTGAGCAGTGACACGCATGTGCACACCTTCACCCACAGCCGGCATGGAGATGCCACCATTGACGAGCGCGTCATTACGCTGGCGGGGGAGGGGATCGAACTGCCGATCGCCACCGATCACGAATATTTGGCTGAACTGGCCGAGCCGGCGCGGCGCAATGGTGTCGATACTTTTTTCACTTCGGTGATCGGTTGTGAAACGACGACCGCAAAAGGTCATTTCAATTCGTTTCCCATCCAGGCGGGCAGCCGTGTCCCCGATTTTCGGATTACTGACTGGCCGAAGTTGATGGAAAATATTCGCGGCACGCCGGGTGTCCGCGTGGTGATTTTGAATCACCCGCGCAATGTGCATCATAACTTTCAACCTTTTGCCGCAACCAATTTCAACGCGGTGACCGGCGAGAACCTGCGCGGGTTCGAATTCAGTTTCGACGCCATCGAGTTGGTCAACTCCTCCGCGTTGCAATCGGATATCTGGCTGGCTTTTCATGACTGGTTCGCACTGCTCAACTACGGTTATCGCGTCACCGGCGTCGGATCGAGTGACGGCCATGATGTCAGCCGTTACATCGTCGGCCAGGGGCGGACTTATGTGGCGTGCGACGATTCCCGCCTTGGAAACATCGATGTGGAGCGTGCCTGCGAAAATTTTCTGCGCGGACGGGCTTTGGTGAGCATGGGCTTGCTAGCGAATTTGCGAGTCAATCAACGGTTCGAAGTTGGCGATCTTGTGACTGGCGCCGGCGACAAGCTGCGGATCGAGGCCACAGTGCAGGCGCCTTCGTGGATTCGTCCGGAGCGCGTCGAGGTGTTTGCGAACGGAATCAAAATACTCGAACGCAAATGGCCAGTCGCGTCAGCTCGTGGTCCTCTCAAAAAATCAAAAGCCAGGCCGTTTCATGAGGTGATTTCCTGGACGGTTCCGCGCCCGAAACATGATGTGCATCTGGTGGCGATTGCCACCGGGCCTGGAGTCAGCGAACTCTTCTGGCAAGTGCCGCGTCCTTATCAGCCCACCTCGACCGCTTGGAATCCGCAGGTCATCGGCGCTACGAATCCGATCTGGATCGATGGAGATGGCGACGGCAAATTCACCGCGGCGCGAGCCTATGCGCGTGGGCTGGCTGAAAGGAGCGGCAAAGATTTGCCGCTCCTTTTTGCGGAGTTGAAAGCGTTTGATTCAAGTGTGGCGGCGCAAGCGGCCAGTTTTGTCGCGGCGGACGGACT
This sequence comes from Verrucomicrobiota bacterium, assembly GCA_040754135.1. Classification (GTDB taxonomy): domain Bacteria; phylum Verrucomicrobiota; class Verrucomicrobiia; order Limisphaerales; family SIBE01; genus JBFMDG01. The sequence continues at coordinate 4,360 of JBFMDG010000456.1, read as the reverse complement.
CGATCTGCATTCAAGTCCAGTGGCCGAAATGATTCGCGCGGCGCCTGAACCCGTGCGGCTCGGATTTGAGCGCTTTGCGGAGGCGCAATCGCTCGGGACGAAAGCCAGCCGCTGATTCCAGCCTGCGCGTTAAAAGGAGGCCCCGGGTTTTTGCCGCCGATCCGGGGCCGGTTCGATATGCACCAGCACATCACGCACGCGGGAAATTTCCTGTCGGATCTTATCTTTCACCTCGTGGGCAATATCGTGTGCGCGTTGCACGGACATTTTCGGGTCCACTTCCAGATGCATATCGACAAAGTAGTAGTAGCCCATTTTGCGAATCATGCATTTCTCGACCGCTTCGACTCCGCTGATGGTTCCGGCGATACGGCGGACTTCCTCCAGAGTTTCCGGCGATGGCGCGGTGTCCATGAGTTCATCGAGCGCGGGCCGCAATAGACGCCAGCCATTGAACGCGATGATTCCGGCGGCGAACACGGCCGCCACATCGTCGGCATACGCATATTCCGGCCCGCCAATCAGGGCCACGCTGATGCCGAGCCCGGCGGCCAAGGAAGTGATGGCGTCACTGCGATGATGCCAGGCGTCGCTGTGCATGGCGGTGCTTTCAAGAAGGACAGCCTCTTGCCGCACGAACCGAAACAAAATCTCCTTGATGATCACGACCAGAATCAGAACCACGAGGGTGAATGGCGCGGGCGGAAGATGGGGAGTGATGATTTCCCGCACGGCGTGAATGGCGATCCAAACGGAAGCCAGCAGGAGCAAGGCGGCGACAAACGCGGCCGCGATCGGTTCTGCTTTCCCATGGCCGTAGGGATGTTCTTTGTCGGCAGGCTGTGCGGCCACTACCAACCCGCGCCACACAATGACCGAGCTGAACAAATCGGCGAACGACTCGACCGCATCGGCCACCAGGGCATGGGAATGTCCGACCCAACCCGCGACGAATTTGCCGGAGGCCAACACGCCGTTCACCAGCATTCCGACAAAGGTTGTACGCAACCCGCGATCAAGCCGTTCCATCCGCACACCGCATTTAAGCCCGGCGCCTGCGGCACGGCAACTGGGAAGAGAATTTGCCGTGTTTGCCGGATCTCCCGCGTTACTTCAGCAAATAACAAAACATGGCATCGCGCAGCTTCGGCTCGAACCATGTGCTCTTGGGCGGCATGATGCCGCCGGCATCGGAGATGATCATCAAATCTTCGATACGGGTGGGGAACAGGGAAAAAGCGCAGGCATACTCGCCGCTATTGACCAATTTCTCGAGCTCGCCTGTTCCGCGGATGCCCCCGACAAAATGGATCGCTTTGCTCGTGCGCTGGTCCTCGATCCCAAAAAGCGGCGCCAGCACATATTTCTGCAGCAAGGTGATGTCGAGCTTCTCGATCGGATCGGTCGTGGCCGCGAAGTGCGGACGAAAATGAAGCGTGTGCCATTGGCCCGCGAGGTAAAGCGCGAGCTCGTGTTTGCGCTCCGGCACGGAAACGCCGGGAGTTTTGATCACGAATATGCCGTCGAGTTTTTCCAGCAATTGGGCCGGAGACAATCCGTTGAGGTGTTTGATGACGCGATTGTAGGGGAGGATCTGCAATTGATTGTGCGGAAAGAGAACGCTCAAAAAATACGCGCTTTGATCGGCGCCATGCCGCGCCTGATAAACCCGCGCCGCCGCGGCGCTTCGATGGTGGCCATCGGCGATGTAAAGCGCGGGCGTTTGCTCGAAGGCATCCTGGATCGCTTGAATCGTGGCCGCATCGCCCACAGTCCAGGCCGTGTGCCGCACGCCATCGCCGGCCGTGAAATCAATTTCCGGCTCGTCAGCGGTTTTGCGCGCGACGATCGCATCCAGATCCGGGCGGGCGCGATAGGTGAGAAAAACCGGGCCGGTTTGCGAGTTCAACGTATCGATATGCCGGACGCGGTCGTCTTCTTTGTCCGGACGGGTGAACTCGTGTTTCTTGATAATTCCTTGCAGGTATTCCTCGCAGCTGGCGGCGCCGACAATTCCGATTTGCGAGTGCCGGTCCATGATTTGGCGATAAAGATAAAAACACGGCCGCGGATCCTGGCGCAGCACGCCATCGTGAATGAGCTGGCGGAAGTTCTCGCGTCCTTTGGCATAAACCTCGGCCGAATAAGGATCGATGCCGGGCGGCAGGTCGATCTCCGGTTTGCTGACGTGCAGGAAACTGAGCGGATTGCCCGAGGCCATCTGCCGCGCTTCGTCCGAAGACATCACATCATAGGGCAATTCACAAATCTGTTGCGCCAGATCCGGTCGTGGCCTGAGCGCTGGAAATGGTTTTACGGTCGCCATAGAAAGCCGGGGACAATAGATAACCTTTTTCTGGAGCGCACGAAAAATCTTCAAAGCCGCGGTCGGCGCCGACGGCGTCGTAGCCGAAGTATCCATTTGCCCGCCGGACACTTCGCGCCGGATGCGCCGGCCAAACTCGTCCTATTCGAATTTGGTTCCGCGATTGAGGGCATCGACCTGGTTGGTCAGGCGGGAGTTTAACGCAACTGCGCAATTGGGTTTTTAAAAGCCTGTCTGAAAATTGCGTGGGGTCCGGCGGCGAGGGATTTTGGCCGCGGCCACGAAGGTGAGGATGGTTCAAAAGGAGCGTTTCCCGCGGTCCCTTGCGAAGCTCCCCTGCCGCCGTCCAGAACTCCCCTGACGCGTCGCTAAACTCCCCTGACGCTTCACTAAACTCCCCCGACGCGCCGCTAAACTCCCCCGACACGTCGCTAAACTCCCCTGACGCCTCGCTAAACTCCCCCGACGCCTCGCTAAACTCCCCCGACGCCTCGCTAAACTCCCCTGACGCGTCGCTAAACTCCCCTGACGCGTCGCTAAACTCCCCTGACGCGTCACTAACCTCCCCCGACGCGTCACTAAACGCCCCCGAAGCGTCGCTAAACTCCCCTGACGCGTCACTAAACTCCCCTGACGCGTCACTAAACTCCCCTGACGGGCCGCTAAACTCCCCCGACGGCGCCCAGAGGCCTTGCGATGCCACCGGGGGAATTCGGGAAATTACGTAAAGCCTTGAAAATCAACGAAAGCATCCGCGGAACGCGTACTTTCCGTTCAAATGACGGGTCCTGGGGGGCATACGGCATTTTTTGCCCATGCTGCGGGGATGACAAGGGGTGCAGGTCCGCCAAAATGGCTTCAGGAACCCCTTTCTTTGTTTGGCGACGAGGCCCCATCGAATGAGCACCGAGCGGAGCCGTGCGAGACGGTATGCAAACAGCCATGGACTTCCTGTCGCCCTGCAGACAGAAAGTGCTTCGCCAGACTGAAGTGAAGTTCGAGACCGGGGCATAGAATGGTCGCCTATCCGCCGGAGCGGTTGATCGCCGACAAATCCTACTACGACCGCGCACAAGCTCGATAAGGCACTCATGGAAAACTACGCTGCAGAAATCATCGCATCCAATCGGGCCAACCGCACGCGGACACAAAGAGAGTCGGCCGTTGCGTCGATACGTGCGGCGCTGGAAAATCTGGAAACCACCAGAAAATCAAATCCGCCCAACCCCGTCACAACGCTGATCACAGTGCGGTAATTTGGGTGCAAAATACGATGCCAGCCTGGACAAACCTCAAACCGCTACGACCACAGTTCGGGACGAAGTACGATGGGAATTAAATCCGTAACATCTAAAATGCGTCGTGTTATGCTGGCGAATCTATTTCCGCTTGTTCTCTAATGTCTTCTGAATTTGGTAAAGCATTTCTTCGTTGGAGGGATAGTACGGCCGTTGGCTGTAAATTAATGACAACTCCGTTAATTCCTCGACTGACAATGCATTTAGACCTTTTTGAGAGGGATATCGAATTAAACTGCAAGAGACTTCTAACGATCGGTTCGTCTCATTCAACTCCTGAAGGTAAACACCTGAATCCACCTCACCAATTAAATAGGTAGCAATAGCGATTGCCTGAAGGCGCCTGCCATCTTTAATTATCATTCTAAGTTCTGGCACTATATTTGTGCCTTCGCTCAAAAGTTTATGTTGTGCCTTTCTGAGTTCGGTAAAATTAAGGCTATCGAGGGCTTTTAGTGCCTCGCTCCTGCCAAGGTTCCCACGGTCGCAAGCGACTAGGGATAGTAGAATTAGCAATTGCAAGAGGCGCATATCATAAACCTCCAACGGTCGGTGCTACATACCCCCATCCTCCGCCGCCGTCAATATAGAACACATTTTGAAGTTTCCCCCACACAATGCGAAATCCGCGAATGCCTGGTTTCCCATTTCTGCGGAAGCCAACTCCTGCTCCGGCGGCTTCTACTGGAACTCCAAATTGATCAGCAAATGCTTGTGCAATAGAGATATTCGGGGG
>JBFMDG010000455.1:0-6313 GCA_040754135.1 Verrucomicrobiota bacterium | reverse complement strand
GAGGGTGTGTTTTTCAGCAGCCGCAGTGAAAACGGAAACCAAAAGAAGGAACAGCGCGGCGAAAGAAGATTGCATTGCGGCTTTTTGAAACAATCGAGCCGCCGCGTCAATCCCGCTGCTCGATCGCGCGGATTGGGTGATGAGCGCGATTTGCGAAAAAGCCTGATGGCCTTTTCGGGTTTTGCCTGATTCACAATCGGCCGCGGCAAAGGAATAATGCAGCACAACGACATCAACACCAAAAGGACACACTATGGAACGGGCCAAAGAATCGGATCTCGAAAATATTGCCGACCAAATTGAAGAAGGCGTTCGCCGAGGAAAATTCAGCTGGGCGGAAATTCAATCCACCCTGGTTGACCGGACCAAGGAAGCCGCGCGCACAACGGATCGTTATGTGCATGAAAATCCATGGCAGATGATCGGCATCGCCGCAGCGGCAGGATTGCTGATCGGACTTTTGATCCGGCGCCATTGAGGGTGGTCTGGGAAGCTTTTGGAGGCGACTTGTGATTGGCGCGGGTCGGCGCAAAACACATCGGCACAGAATGCGCCGGCCCGCCGATCACTTGATCTGAACGATCTGCCGCACGACTGAAGGTTGGCTTCAGGGTGCCTCGTTTTATCCTGCGGTGCGTTCTTCCGCGCTTGCGCGTTCACCGAGCAATTTCGTCGGTCAGGGTTTGGCTCAGGCAACTGCGCCGTTTTTCGGTTAGGCCAGGATGGCCTTGACCACCTGGCCATGCACGTCGGTCAACCGAAAATCGCGTCCAGCATAGCGGTAGGTAAATCGCTCATGATCGAAGCCAAGCAAATGCAGAATGGTGGCGTGTAAATCGTGCACGTGCACCGGATTCTCCGTGGCTTTGAAACCAAACTCGTCCGTCGCGCCGTAAACCGTTCCGCCTTTGACGCCCCCTCCCGCAAGCCACATGGAAAAACCGTAAGGATTATGATCGCGGCCTTTCTTCTCCTTCCCTGATTCATTCAGCTCGACGGTGGGCGTCCGTCCAAATTCACCGCCCCAAACGATGAGCGTGTCCTCGAGCATGCCGCGTTGTTTCAAATCTCTGATCAGCGCCGCAATCGGTCGATCGATTTCCTGGGCGAGCTTCGCGTGTTGTTGAATGTCGTCGTGGTTGTCCCAAGGCTGTCCTGCCCCATGCCACAGTTGCACGAAACGCACGCCGCGCTCCAGCAGCCGCCGCGCAATGAGGGTTTGCCTGCCATGCACTCCGCTCCCATACATCGCCCGAATCGATTCCGGCTCGCCACGAATGTCGAAAGCGTCCGCAGCCTCCATTTGCATACGGAAAGCCAGTTCAAATGACTGAATCCGCGCTTCCAATCGCGCATCGGCACGACGCCGCTGCTGATGTTCTTCATTCAACTGCTGCAGCAAATCGAGCTGGCGGCGCTGCGCTTTCAAGCTCGTGTAATTGTTCCGAATGTTCTCGATCAGCTTTTCAATTTGCGTGTGTTGCGAATCGATGAACGTGCCTTGAAATACGCCCGGCAAAAATCCCGATTGCCAGTTCTCCGCTTCTTTAATCGGGTAACCGCCCGGGCACATGGTAATGAATCCGGGCAAATTCTGGTTTTCCGTCCCCAACCCGTACGTCACCCACGAGCCCACACTCGGCCGGCTCATCACGGCATCGCCGCAATTCATCAACATCAGCGACGGCTCATGATTCGGCAGGTTCGCTTGCATCGACCGGATCACGGCGATGTCATCAACGCATTCGGCCACCTCCGGAAACAGAGCGCTCACTTCGAGACCGCTTTGACCATGCTTGCGGAATTTGAATGGCGAGGGAAAGGCCGCGCCCGTTTTGCGTTCCGTCCGGAGGTTCTCGATCGGCAGCGGTTTGCCCGCATAGCGATCGAGCGCCGGTTTGGGATCGAACGTATCGACATGCGATGGGCCGCCGTTGAGAAAAAAGTGGACGATACGTTTTGCTTTCCCGGGAAAATGCGGGGCGCGTGGGGCCAGCGGATGAACCGAATCGATGGCAGCGCGCGCCGGGCCGACAAGTCCGGCCTGCGACATCAAATCGGCCAAGGCCAAGGCGCCAAAGCCAAGGCCGCAACGATGCAGAAATTCGCGGCGCGTCAGGAAAGCGTCTTCGAGTCTGGGCTCATGATGCGACATCGCAGTGATGATGGACGAAATCTTAAAACGAAAACAGCCGATTTTCCAGCGTTACGGTTCCTTGGGTTTCTTGGATGCTTTGCGACTGATCAGCCTTCGAAGCGCGCGTGCCGTCCTCCTTTTGGAACACTCGATGATTTCACAAGTTGAAACGCTCCTGAAGAAATCCGGTGTTTCGGTTTCCCGGCCGCGTCGCCGTGGGTCTGCTCCATGGGGGCAGGAGCAGAAAATGGCAAGCCGCTGCGATCAGAGCGAACTTTCAAAGGCGCGCCGCAACGGTTCAATTTCGAGTTTTGTCATTGGCAAAAGGGTTTTCATGACCCGCTCCGCGCCTGCAGCGTTTTCGGATTGCAACCACGTTTCGAGCGCAGCCGGCACGATTTGCCAGGAAACACCAAATCGATCCTGGAGCCAGCCGCATTGCTGTGGGATTCCCCCATCGGACAGTTTCGTCCAGAGCAAATCGATCTCGGATTGGTTCTGGCAATTCACAATGAAAGAAATCGCGGGAGAGATTTTGAAAACCGGGCCGCCATTCAGCGCCAAGAAACTTTGGCCGGCAATTTCGAATTTCACCGTCATGACACTGCCTTCGGGGCGTCCGCAGACTTTAGCTCCCTCCGCGCCATATCGCGTCACCGCAACCATGCGGGAATTCGGGAAAACAGAAACATAAAACCGGGCCGCCTCCTCCGCCTGATCGTCAAACCAAAGACATGGGGCAACGCTTTGCATGCGGGCTAGACCTCGGCCAGCGGTTTTTCGAAGCGCACGGCGTACACTGGGGGCAAATGGTTCGAGACGGTTTGCCATGTGTCGCCGCCATCGTCGCTCACCCATAACGATCCGGTGGTGGATCCAAAAGCCAGGCGCTGGCCGGTTTCATCGACGTCCAATGCGTGGCGGAACACCAGGTCGTAAGCGTGTTTCTGCGGCAAACCGCGGGTCAGCGTCTTGAATGTGCGCCCGCCATTGGTCGTGCGGTTCACCACCACTTTCCCACTCGCAGGAATGCGCTTCTCATCTTTTATTGCCGGAACAAACCACGCGGTGTCCGGATCTCGCGGATGCACCGCCACCGGAAACCCAAACACCGAAGGCTTCACATTCTTGATTTCCGTCCAACTGGCCGCTCCATCGGTCGATTTGAAAATGCCGTTGTGATGCTGAACCCAAAGGACCTCCGGATTGGCGGCGCATTGCGCGATCAAATGCGGATCCTGAATGTTCGTGTCATAAGCGCGCTCCGGCGGCATGTATTCGGCCCGCATCCCCTGGCCACCGCAGGCCCAGTTTTTACCTCCGTCACGCGTCACCCAGGCGCCACCGCAGGAGATGCCAACGATGATATGATCGGGGTCACGCGGAGAGACGCAGATGGAATGAATGCCGGGGTATTCGGCGCCGCCCCCAAACCATTCTTCACGCTTGGGATCGTCCCACAAGGGCCGGTTTAACTCCCATGTTTCGCCGTCATTTTCGGACCTGAAAAGTCCGCCGGGCAATGTGCCGCACCAAATCAGCCCTTCCTGTTCGCTTCCGCCTGGAGCAAACGCCCAAACCTTTTGCAAAACCCAGTCGTAAACTTTGCCCTCCGCCGGAACACGCGGCTTGTAATTGTCAGGTTTCGTGGGGTAAACCGGCGTCCCAATTGCCTGCCATTTCTGCCCGCCATCGATTGATCGATGCAGCTTCACTCCAAAATGCCCGTGGTCGAGTGCGGCATACAAGGTTCCTTGTGAATGGCGCTTTCGGTTCTTGCCACGACCTGGCCGCGGGTCGTGCATAACGAGCGTGCAATTGTCTCCAAGAAAACTGGCGTTCGCAATGGCCCAGCCAGTTCGTTTTCGTTCGATGGTGAATAATCCCTTTCGCGTAGCGACGTGGAAACGTGGGCGTGTGCTCATGTGATTTCGAAGTTCAGGTCTTTGATAAGTGGAAGGGGGAATAAAAAATGAAATGCGAGGATCACTTTAAAGCAACGTGCGAATGCGCCTGATCGAAGTGTTTCCCTCGGCAATGGATCGCATCTGAGATACACATGGAGAGCGAGCGAGCGCGATCATCCTCCAGAAAGGGCCTGAACAATGTCGATGGTCCCGTCAACCGGGACAGGATCTGCCAGCCGAGTGCGATCGAATACCGGCTCGCCATTGATGAAAATGGCCATGTGCTTTCGCAGACTGCCCTGATCATCGAGCACATACCCGCGGGCCATGGGATTGCCTTTGAAATAAGCGTCCAGCACATCCCGGAGAGAAGCGCCCTCAACGGCCATGGGCGGACAAGGAACGTGCCGTTGAATGTTTTGCGTAAATCGAACTTGCGGCATAGCGGATCAATCGACTTGGTTGTAACGCGCGTCGGTTCGAAGGCTAACATTCAGCCAAGGCGCGACAAGTCGAAAACCGGCCTCAGCCAGGCTTCGGCATCGCGTAGGACAAACGAAGCCTTCGAAGCAACGCCTCATCGTCTGGCGGGTAAGCCACGTTGAACTAACGCCGCGTCGCCGTCTGAAAAAACCGCTCCAAAGACTGGGCGTACTCCGCAACTTCCGCAACCGAATCATTGTGATCGCCGTTCATCTTGCAAAACAGTTTCGGTTCATTGGCCGCAGCAAAGAGTTTTTCTCCATGCGCGAAGGGCACAATGGTATCGGCTGGACTATGAGCGACGAGCACCGGCACTTTGACTTTCGGCAATTTCGAGAGGGTGTTGTATTGAATCGAACAGATCCAGCGCACCGGGAGAAACGGAAATAATTCAGCGCCGATGTCCGGCACACTCGTGAAGGTGCTCTGCAAAATCAAACCACCCACAGGCCGGCGCACCGCCAGTTCAGTCGCAATCGCGCCACCCAGCGATTCGCCGAGCGGTACGATCTGCTCCGCTTTAAACCCTTTGTTCAATAACCAATCGTAAGCGGCTTCGGCATCGAGGTAAGTGCCGGCTTCGGACGGGCGTCCGGCGCTTCGTCCATAGCCGCGGTAATCGAAGGCGAAAACATTCAAGCCCAACCCGAGCAGCACCTGATAATATTCAAGTCGATGACTGATGTTGCCGCCGTTGCCATGGCAAAGGAGCACGGCGAGATGCGCGCGGGGCGCGTTGGTGGCCGCAGGAAAAAACCACGCGTGCAATAGCGTGCCGTCTTTGGCCTCAAACTGCACCTCCTGCCAGGGACGCCCCAGTACGTCGGCGGAGCTTTCAAACTCCCGAAACGGGAAATAAACCTGACTGTGTTCAAACCAGCGGAGCATACAAAATAAAATCACCGCGGCGACAAATGCCCGGAGCCATTTTTTCCACCGTCCGGCTCGGTTCTCGTTCCGCATAACCAAACCCTGCCACATTCCATCGCTTCGTGGCCAGCATGGACATGACGCGCTGCCAGCGCGCCAAAAAGTTCTCGTGATCACGCTTGCCTGCGGCGCGGGTCTTCGCAATCTTTTGGCTGTGCCTGGCGAACCTCCGCACCCAACCGAATCCTCTGATTCTGTTCCGACCGCGAACTGTTCTGCGTCTGACAGCGCTGGTGAATATTGGCGCTGGTGTCCTCGCTGCGGACACGAGTTGCACAATGAGAAATGCAAACTGCGCTGTCCACGCTGTCATTATTTCATGAGCTGCTCCGATTTTGATTGAGCCCGGTTATCCGCGTGCAGAACCAAAACGCGTTTTAAACGGCACGCTTTTATTTCGGATCGAGCGGAGATCGGGAATTTCGGCAAATCTTTTGGAAAAACCTTGTCGAAAACCTTGTCGAAAACCTTGTCGAAAACCTTGTCGAAAACCTTGTCGAAAACCTTGTCGAAAACCTTGTCGCAGGAATTTCGCCCGACAAAGTTTAGGACGAAGTTTTCGACAAAGGAGTGATCGCAGAATATTCAGCGCCCGCCTCCGTGCGTTTGGGCCATCCCGGAGGGATACCAGACAGTAGCCGGAGGTTGAGCGCAGCGATACCCCCGGAAACCGGATAAACAATGTCCCCGACCCTGAAGGGGTCGCTGAATCGGCAAATCAAACGCAATGTTCTTGCACCCCTTCAGGGTGCTGGGATCAAATCAATCGCTTACCGGAGGGCTCCGCGTTGCTGCGACCTCCGGCTACTTTCTGACAACCCTTCGGGTTGCCTCTCGATGAATAACCGAACGGACA
>JBFMDG010000454.1:0-6316 GCA_040754135.1 Verrucomicrobiota bacterium | reverse complement strand
AAGAATTTAGAGCCGACTCACGTCAGGCTGCTACGGGGAATTAGGGTCTGCGTAGCATCGAATGTGAGTTCGATCATTTGTATCTGGTCGAGTGGCGCTTGACCAATGGCTACGCGTTTTGCGGATCTCAAAAGGCGCCGGAGGCGTTTGGCGCGCAGGCGAGGGCACGGGCAGTCGCCTGACTGGCGCGCAGAAAAATTTAGAGCCGACTCACGTCAGGCTGCTACGGGGAATTGGGTCAGCGTAGCATCGAATGTGAGTTCGATCATTTATCCATGGTTGTTGTAGGCGGGCGCGTTGATCTTGACCGGGAATGACGGTGGCTTCAATTTCTCCAAACCTGATCATGATGACAATTCACCAGTCGGAATTTGGCCGGCTGCCCGATGGGCAGTCGGTTCAGTTGTTCACCCTCTCCAATTCCGCCGGCGTGGTCGCGCGCATCACGAATTACGGCGCTATTCTCACCGAATTACACACGCCCGATCGTTCCGCTCGCAGCGTGAACGTGGTGCTCGGCTTTGATAACCTCGATCCTTATCTGCGGGGTCACCCATATTTCGGCGCGACCACAGGGCGTGTGGCCAATCGGATTGCCAAAGGCAGATTTACACTCAATGGACAGGAATATGTCCTGGCCATCAACAACGGCCCGAATCATCTCCATGGCGGCTTGAAAGGATTCGACAAAGTGCTCTGGGATGCCAAAGCGTTGCCTGCGACAGAAACTGCAGCCGCGGTTCAATTCAGTTATCTCAGTCCCGATGGTGAAGAAGGTTATCCCGGCAATCTCGCGGTAGAAGTGAAATACACGCTCACGGAGCAGAATGCGTTGCGCATCGATTACGCCGCCACAACCGACAAGGCCACTCTGATCAATCTGACCAATCACAGCTATTTCAATCTGGCCGGCGCTGGTGATGTGCTGGGGCATGAGGTTCTTTTGGCTGCGGACCGCTACACGCCTGTGGATGATTCGCTGATTCCAACCGGTGAAATCGCCAGTGTGGAGGGCACCCCTTTGGATTTTCGCGCCCCCGTGGCTCTCGGTGCGCACATTAACCTGCTCAAACCAAACCCGGGCGGATACGATCACAATTTTGTTCTCAATAGCGGCGGTGGCGCGCTGGCATTTTGCGCGCGCGTGCGGGAGCCAAAGACAGGGCGCTTGATGGAAGTTTGGACCACGGAACCGGGCGTTCAGCTTTATACCGGGAATTTTCTCGATGGCAGCCTGGTCGGGATTAGCGGCGTGCGGTACGCGCAGCACACGGGCTTTTGCCTCGAGACGCAGCATTTTCCCGATGCCATTCATCATCCTCATTTTCCTTCGACCATCCTCCGGCCGGGCGAGCCATTTCGGAGCAGCACAGAATTCCGGTTCAGCCACGAATGAAGCCGCCGATCCATTCAGCCTCATCTCTTTCCAAACTGGGACAGCGCGCGACCGAACCGCCCATTTCGTGGCTGATGAAAATGGCCATCGACCGTCCGCAACTCATTTCACTCGCGGCCGGATTCACGGACAGCGACTCCTTGCCGGTAGCTGAAGCGCGCGCGTTGATGAACGAAATGCTCGGTTCAGCCAATTCGGGTCGCGCCGCTTTGCAGTATGGCTCGACCTCCGGCGATGCCGACCTGATCCGTCTGACTATCGAGCGGTTGTTGGCGTTAGAAGGCGCCAAAGCCGCCTCGCAAAGGGCGTACGATCCGCAGCGCGTAGTCATTACCCACGGCTCACAACAGTTTCTCTATCTGATTTCCGAAGCGCTCTGTGATCCGGGCGACATCGTGCTGGTCGAGGATCCGACCTATTTCGTGTTTCTGGGGATTCTACAAATTCATGGCGTCCGCACTCGCGGTGTGCCGGTGACACCAGACGGGATGGACCTGACGGCTTTGGAAAAAGTGCTTGAATCGCTGCGACGCCGGGGGGAACTGCCGAAGTTGAAGCTGCTTTATCTGGTCAGCTATTTCCAAAATCCGTCCGGTGTGACGACCGCATTGGAAAAAAAGGAAGCGGCGCTCAAGCTCTTGCGACGGTATGAGCGCGACGCCGGGCACCCCATTTATTTGCTGGAAGATGCCGCCTATCGCGAGCTGCGTTTTTCTGGCCCGGAAATTCCCTCGGCGTTGTCGTTGCCCCATTCGATTTCGCGGGTGATTTACACTGGAACCTACAGCAAACCTTTTGCAACCGGTGTGCGCGTTGGGTTTGGTTTGTTGCCGGAAACATTGTTGCGCGTCGTGTATCGCATCAAAGGCAATCACGATTTCGGAACATCGAATCTGCTGCAGCGGCTTCTGGCCATGGCTATGGCAACGGGCCGGTATGAAAAACATCTGCCGGTATTGCGACGGCGTTATGCCAGCAAAGCCGCGGCAATGATCGAGGCTCTCAAACAGCATTTTCCCAGTTCGGTCCAATGGCTCGCGCCCGAAGGCGGCATGTACATCTGGGCGCAATTGCCCAAAGCCATTCAGACTGGACCGAAATCGAAATTCTTCCGGCGCGTCTTTGCTCGCGATGTGTTTTATGTGCCGGGTGAATTTTGTTATGCCGAAGATCCTGCTCGTTCAAAACCGCGCCATGAAATGCGGCTAAGCTTCGGCAGCGCGAGCGAATCGAACATTCGTGAAGGCATCGCGCGCATGGGAGCGGTGCTGAAGGAGTTGACCTGACGTTCGCGCAATAGTGCTCCCTCCGAAAGAATGCCCATGGGCGATGGCGTGTTCCCTCCGTCGAGCAACGGTCTTGGCGAAAATCATCGCTGATTCGAAGAACCGCAAGCGGCATCGTTACACGTTTGCGGCCGGCAGCAACAACTGGAACGCGCCGCCCAATGCAGGTGCGTCACATCACAGTTTTTCCTTCACCCCCTGAAAGCCTTTCTCCAGTATCCTGGGCATGTCTTTATTCGATCTGACAGGTGAAACCGCAGTTATCATTGGTGCGACGGGAGTGTTGGGCGGCGCACTGGCCGAAGGCCTGGCGGAAGCAGGCGCCGCCGTGGCAATCCTCGGCCGCAACGAGCAGCGCGGTCAGGCGCGCGTCCAATCCATCACGCAACGCGGTGGCCGCGCCCAATTCTTTTGCGCCGATGCCCTCCAGCGCGACAGTCTCAAGCAGGCGCATGAAAACGTCGCCGCTTCATTGGGTTCACCGACCATTCTGATCAACGCGGCGGGTGGCACCGATCCGAAAGTGACGGTCACGGCCGATCATCCGTTCGAGCAGATTGGGGTCGAAGATTGGCGTGCGAATTTCGATTTAAACCTGGTGGGAGGCGTGTTGTTGCCATGTCAGGAATTTGGGCCGGCTATGCTGGATCGAGGCAAAGGGAGCATCATCAATATTGCGAGCGTGTCCGCGCACATCCCGCTCTCGCGTGTGGTGGCTTATTCGGCCGCCAAAGCCGCCGTGCTGAGCCTGACACAATTTCTCGCGCGCGAATGGTCCGGCAAAGGCGTGCGCGTGAACTCGATTACACCAGGATTTTTTCCGGCGGAACAGAATCGGCATCTCCTCTTCAACAAAGACGGTTCGCCTACACCGCGCGCTCAATCGATCTTCGCGCATACGCCGATGGGCCGTTTTGGTCAGGCCCATGAACTAGTGGGAGCGGCCGTGTTCCTGGCCAGCGGCAAAGCGAGCAGTTTCGTCACCGGCACCGATCTCCGCGTGGACGGTGGCTTTCTTTGCCAAACGATTTAAATTCCCGCTCCTGAAACTGGCTTTGATTTATGTTTTCGAATAAGGCTGCCCCGGGCGCGAGCTTAAGCGCCGCCGAAGTTCATGAGCTCATGGCGCAAGCGTGTCCCGCCAAAGATTACCGCGATAAAAAAATCCTGGTCATCATTCCCGATGGCACTCGCACCGCGCCGGTCGGATTGCTCTTCAAAACCCTGCACAGCCTGATCGGAGAGGTCACCCGCGCGTTCGATATTCTCATAGCGTTGGGAACGCATCAGCCGATGAGCGAATCGGCAATCTGCCAGCGGCTCGAAATCACTCCGCAAGAACGGCAGGAGAAATTTCGCAGCGTCAAATTCTTCAACCACGCCTGGAATGATCCTTCGGCCCTGCGAAATATCGGCACCATTTCCGCCGATGAGATTTCCACGCTTTCCGGAGGCTTGTTTGCCATGGATGTGCCGGTGGAAGTGAATCGACTCGTGTTTGAGTACGATCAGGTCATGATCATGGGCCCGGTTTTTCCGCATGAAGTCGTGGGCTTCTCCGGCGGAAACAAATATCTATTCCCTGGCGTCAGCGGCCCGCAGATCTTGAATTTCTTCCATTGGCTCGGCGCCGTCGTCACGAACCCGATGATCATCGGCAATAAATGGACTCCGGTGCGGAAAGTTGTCGATCGCGCCGGGGCGCTCGTGAGTGTGCCGAAACTTTGCTTTTGCATGGTAGTGGATCGCGACGGATTGGCGGGGTTGTTTGTGGGCACTCCCGAACAAGCCTGGGATCAGGCCAGTGAGCTGTCGAAGGCACGCCATATCGTTTATAAAGATCGGCCGTTCCACACGATTCTCTCCTGTGCGCCCCCGATGTATGACGAACTTTGGACTGGCGGCAAATGCATGTACAAACTCGAACCGGTCCTGGCCGACGGCGGCGAGTTAATCATTTACGCGCCGCACATTTCGGAGATTTGTGTCGCGCACGGAAAGACGTTGCTCGAAATCGGGTATCACTGCCGCGATTATTTTTTGAAGCAATGGGACCGGTTCAAAAATTATCCTTGGGGTGTGCTGGCTCATTCCACGCATGTTTATGGCATCGGCCAGTACGAGAATGGGATTGAAACGCCGCGGGCGCGTGTGACGCTCGCCACCGCCATTCCAGAGGCAATCTGCCGGCGCATCAATCTGGGCTTTCGCGATCCTGCTACCATCCGGGCAGAGGAGTTTGCCCATCGCGAATCCGAAGGGGTGTTGCTGGTGCCGAAGGCTGGCGAAATGTTATTTCAATTGCGCCATCCTCCCAAATGGGCGGGCGGGATTTAAGTTCACTCCACTGGAGCGCGCCCTTTCTTGCACGCTTCGTTTAACCGCGTCGCGCCAATGCGGCGTAGCCATTTGTGCAATGGACGAAGACAACCAATGCGCGCGACATGTTTCCACTCCGCTCAAATTGACAGTCAGCCAATTGCCATTGGCGTCGCAGGGGCGAGGCGATTGTGATCCGCCGGATTCTCTGTAACATTCGAGCATGTTTGCCGCATTGACGGAGCCGCTCGATCGATTGGCCATACGCATGGCCTGCACTTCCGTGCCTCGAGAAGCGCAGCCTTGCCGCAATCTCGATCTCTTGCGCGCCTTCATCGAGCGCGCCGATTTTTTTCCGAAGGAGGCTGTCCGCCCGCAGGATTTGCAGTTCACATCTGATAAAGCATTCACCTTTAGCTCACCCATTCCCAGCCTCTGGCCCATCAACAACGTCGTTCACGGAAAATTCTTTCGCGCGGACGAGCAATGGCGGGACTGTCCGACGACGATTCTGATTCACGGATGGAATTCCGAGACGGCTTACTATCGGATGTTTCCGTGGCTGGCGCGGCGTTTCAATGCGCGGGGGATCAACGCCCTCATGTTCGAACTGCCTTTTCATGGCCAACGCAAGCCACGGCAGAACGGTGCGCAAAATAATTTTATTTCGAACGAAGCCATCCAAACACTCGAAGCAACCCGCCAGGCCGTCGCCGAAATCCGCGCGGTTCTGGCATGGTTAAAAAGCGAGAGTTCCCGGCCGGCGGGGCTGTGGGGCGTTTCGCTGGGCGCGTGGTTGAGCGGGCTCGCCTTGTGCATGGATGCGCACTTCGATTTCGGAGTGCTGCTCACGCCCGTGGTGCGCATGGATCGAGTGGTGGCTGAACTGGAATTTTGTGCGCCGCTTAAGACCAATCTCGAAGGCACCCGCGTTTCATTCGAACCGTTCAATCTCTATTCTCTTCAACCACGCATTCCGCCGGAGCGCCTTCTTTTTATCGCGTCGCAGTTCGATCTTTTCGCGCCACCTGAAACCATCGAGGAATGCTGGCGCGCCTGGAACGAGCCGGAAATCTGGTGGGTGCGGCACGGGCATATCAGCGTGCTGCTGTCCGTTCCGGTGTTGTTGCGCTCCGTCCGCTGGGTGGCGCAAAAGATGTAACCGCTCTGTTCTGCCGGCGCAGTCCAAAACCACGGTGGTGGCAGTTCGCTCCTTATGGAGTGCGGTGGCAAAGCGAAAGCGCGACACCGCTTTGGCCAATTCACAACGCACTGGATTTGCGAACGCGAGCGGCGCAGGCCAAAGCGCCGTCGC
>JBFMDG010000453.1:0-6318 GCA_040754135.1 Verrucomicrobiota bacterium | reverse complement strand
AACTCATTTCCGCCACTGACGACATACAAATCCAAATCCTTGTCCCCATCGGCATCGAAGAAAACCGCGCCCGCATCCTCGGCGCGGGAATCCTCCGTCCAAGGTCCTTCGACTGGTTGAAACCGGCCTGCAGTGGATTGAAGAAACAAAACGCCTGATTGCCCGCTCGCACCGCCAATGAAAAAATCGTCCAACCCGTTTCCATCCACATCGCCTACCGCCAATTTGGGACCGCGTTCCGAGTTTTTGTATGGCAAGAGAATCTCTTTCGCAAAATCGTCGTAGCTGTTTTCAACATGCTGAAAGGCCACGCCGGCTAAGTTGGTGATCTCGTGAAACAATGCCTCTGCGGTTCGCCTCGGAGAGCTGGAGAGCCCGTCGGGGGCGTTTGCTTGTGACACATCGATCACCTGGTTGGCTATGACGTTGGTGAGGCGGCTGCGGGTGCCACCTGGCCACTCGACGAGCACCTCGTCGGCTCGATTCAATTCCCCCATTCCAAAATGCAGCACCGGCTCCACCGAGGATTGAAATCCGCGGGTGAGTGTCAACTCCTGAAACTGCTGCCGGGTGCCCGATTGAACAGTGACTTTTGCGCCTAAAGCGAATGGGTTCTTTTCAGATCCTTTGAGGCGGATTCTGAGAAAATGATTGGTGAGTGTTTGGGAGGCGTTATTGCGATAAAGACTGACGGGTGAACTGATGTTGTTAACCACAAAGTCGAGATCACCGTCGAGATCGAGATCGGCAAACGCCGCGCCGTTGGAGAAACCCGGTTGACCGAAACCGGAGTCAACAGTTTCATCTGAGAATGTCAGGTTGCCTGCATTGCGGAAAAACTTGTTTGGGATAGGAGTGGCGGGGATCATGTCCATCAACGCCTTAAATTCGCCTTCATAGAGGCCTTTTTTCAGCTTGGCGTTGAGAGCGGCTTTATAATCCTTGTCCTGGATATCCCGCTTGATTCCGCAGGTGAAAAACAAATCCTTCAACCCATCATTGTCGACATCGGCGAAGAGGACACTCCAACTCCAATCAGTGGCCGCCACTCCAGCCAGAGGCGCGATATCGCTGAACGTGCCGTTTCCATTGTTCAACTGAAGCATATTGCGAGTGTATTGATAGTGGTACCGATGCTCGACCCGCGTCCAAAATATCTTCGGATCCATGACGGACATCTGAGTTTTCTGACGGTAATTGCTTTCCGGCATCATGTCCGCAACCGCGATGTCCAGGTGTCCGTCATTGTTAAAATCGGCCAGATCAACTCCCATGCTGGAATCGGAGATGTGCTTGAGCGCGTCGTGAATGGTGTTTCGGAAGGTGCCGTTTCGTTGGTTCAGAAACAGGAAATCCGGTTCTTGCTGGTCTTTGGCAATGTAAATATCTGGCCAGCCATCTTGATTGATATCTCCAGCAACGACGCCCAGCGTGACGCCGAAATTAAGAATGCCTGCTTCGATGGTCACATCGGTAAACGTGCCGTTGCCATTGTTGCGGTAGAGATGATCGCTCAGGTCAAAGGGCGGGTTGAGGAAATTCCGGTAACTTTCGTCATGATCGAGCGTGGGGCGCCGGGAATGATTCCCCACATACAGATCCAGATCTCCATCGAGATCGTAGTCGAAAAAAGTGGCTTGCGTGGAAAAGCTCTCGTCGGCGACGCCATACTCCTTGGCGCGTTCGGTGAAGGTCAAATCGCCATTATTAATAAAAAGCAGGTTGGCGCGCATGGTCCCCTCACTGTGGAATGCACGGCATACGTAAATATCGATGAGGCCATCCTGGTTCACGTCGGCCATGGTCACACCCGTGCACCAGTCGTCGCCACTGGCCACGCCGGCTTTGTCCGTAATATCCTCAAACCGCAAGTTTCCTTTGTTCAGGTAGAGTTTGTTTTTGGCCAAATTGCCCGTGAGATAAATATCGGGAAGTTGATCATTATTGATATCGCCGATGGCCACGCCGCCGCCGTTGTAGGCGTTCAAGTAGAAATAAACGTTTACCACCGGGGAATCCTCGACCGGATTATTGAAGTGGATGCCGGTCTCTTGCTCGTTCAGCAATGTAAACAACGGATGCGCGGCTGGGCCACGTTCGATCGCGATCGGCCGATCACATCCGGGAAGCAACAAACTGCCGGCCAGAAGCATGCATCCGCACAATGGCCCCAAATGATTTTTTGTGAACATCAATGGCTCTGGTTCGATCAGAGCTCGCCTGGCACCGAAGTTGGGACGCACGCGAGCCAATCCGGCTGAGGGACAGCTCGCCGGCTTTATCTCAGCCTCTGCAAGTGCAGAAAATCGGGAACGCTATCAATTCAATCCCGCGAAAAAGGAACTGAGCGCTTTCTTGACGATTCCACGTCGTGAAGTCAAGTGCGACCAGTGCAGGAATGAAGTTTTGGACCTCGTTACCAACGCGCGAAGCACGCGTAGGACGCGCGCGTCAATGCACGCGGAAGTTTTTCATTCCCCTCAGTCCTCCGCCTCAGAAGCATCCTGAGGAAGGTTGACGGCCTCGAGCGCAACTCCGTTTGGCCGCGGGCCAATCAGCACGACAAATTCCCCTTTGGCCGATCGTTGTTTGAGATGAAGCAAAAGCTCCGCGGCCGAGCCGCGCTGATATTCTTCAAAGCGTTTGGTCAACTCACGCGCCAACACGACGATGCGATCGGGAAAAATTTCGACCAATTCCGCGAGCACTTTTTCGATGCGATAAGGCGACTCGTAAAGCACGAGGGTTCCAGAAAAGTTTCGCAGCCGTTCGAGTTGCTTTCGGCGTTGACCTGATTTGTGTGGCAGAAATCCAATGAAATGAAATTCGTCGGTCGGCAAACCGCTCGCCGTGAGGGCCGCTACCAGCGCCGAAGGACCCGGCACGGCTTCCACGCGCAAACCGGCCGCAATGACCGCTTTCACCACACGCTCGCCCGGATCGCTGATGCCAGGAGAACCGGCATCGGTGACCAGCGCAATGCGCTCACCGCGGCGGAGGCGCTCGAGAATTTCCTCACTGCGCCGGGCTTCGTTGAATTTGAAGTAGCTGATGAGCGGTTTTGAAATCTCGTAGTGGCGGAGCAATTGCGCAGTGCGCCGCGTATCTTCTGCGGCAATGAGGTCGCATTCACGCAGAGTGCGCAAAGCGCGGAGGGTGATGTCTTCAAGGTTTCCGATGGGCGTAGCCACCAGGTAGAGAGTGCCCGGCTGCAATGGCGGCAACGTGCGTTCCATGAGGCAACTTAACCAGAAGCCATTCGCAACCAAAACGAATTTCTCGCCCGTTCATCGGAAAAAGGGTGAAACATCAGAGGCGCTTTGGAGGTTCGATCATTTTTGCATCTGGTCGCAGTGTCGATGAAAGGAGCTCTCGGCTGGCTGAGTCCCGTGCCACGCGCGGCGCATTTCCGCCGCCGGAAAATTCGGTTCAAATCGTTCTATCTTTCCACTTGCACAAGCTGAAATCCCACGCTAAATATCCCCTCGTTATTAGATGCAAATAGTTCATCAGTCAGAGCAGATTCTGCATGGATAAATTTCAACCGCTGAGGGTGTCTTGAATCGCCCTTTCTCTTCTCGTCATTCTTCTTCCGCCGGTTCATTCGTCAGGGTCAACGGGAAAATTCGCGCCCGCGAAGTTCGCGTCATTGGCCAGGACGGACAGCAACTGGGGATTTTTTCACTGCACGACGCCATCAACATGGCGCGCAACCAGCAGGTGGATCTGGTGGAGATCGCTGCCAACGCGAACCCGCCAGTGTGCCGCCTTGTGGACTATGGCAAGTTCCGCTACGAACAGGCCAAAAAGGACAAGGAAGCCAAAAAGCACCAGCACGCCAACAAGGTCAAAGAGATCCAACTGAGCCCGAACATTGATCCGCATGATTTCCAGGTAAAACTGGCGCACGCCATCGATTTCCTGTGCGAGGAAATGAAGGTGAAAGTGACGTTGCGTTTCCGTGGCCGCGAAATGGCGCATCAGGAATTCGGCTTCAAAAAGGTGCAGGATTTTCTGAAAGAGCTCGCGCCCTTTGGCCATCCCGATGCGCCTCCCAAATTGATCGGCAAGGGCATCAACGTGATGCTCAGTCCATTGCCGCGGAATAAGCGCGCCAAAAACCCGCACCAGCCGGACCAGGGCGGGGCACCCGCGCCAGCCGTCGCAGCGAACCACCAGCCCAAACCGTCGTCACAAACAGATTTGGCTGCCACTCCCGCAAAGCCGAAAGAAAAACCGAAATCGGTCTCCACGAATGCGGCGGAACAACCGTCCAGCTTCGGGCATAACCCATTCGCCGATCTCGATATCAAAACCAGTTAGCGCTTGCCGGCACGGGCAGGTCGAGCATCGGCGCCGCAATTCAACTTCGGCTTCGCCATTGCATCGGCAAGCCCACCGTCCGGCCTCGACAAATCAGGCCGTCCGCAGGTTGAACTTATTTCAGAAGCCCGCGAGTACGGAGCATCGCCTCCATCGCGCGATCCATCATCAGGTCTGCCAATGCACGCGTGACTTCATCGAGTCGCGCCATGGCCTTTTTCAATCGCTCGAGGTCGCCTGATTCCACATTGGCATTCCCGGTTTGTAATGCCGATTCCAGTTCAGTCAGGGCCGCATGGATGGCTGCAACCGCGTCGCTACCCAGCTCGCCACCGAACTCGCTGAGTCCCTTTCTCGTGGCGGCAGTCGTCTCTCGCGCGCGCAAAGCCGCTTCAATCCATTGCCGGGCGCGCAGATCTTCGAAAGCGTGTTCGACCGATTCCTCGACCATGCGTTGCACATCGGCATCGTTCACATCGACCGCCGATTTCATCTCGATGATTTTTTCACGGCCGGTTTTCAAATCACGCGCCAGGACATGGAGGATGCCGTTGGCATCGATTTCAAATTGGACCCCAACGCGGGGCACACCTCGAGGGGCGGGATCGAAATCGATCGTGAATTTTCCAAGGCTCCAGTTGTCTTTCGCTCGTTCACGCTCACCCTGAAGCACATGAATGAGCATGCTCTTCTGATTGTCCACCGCTGTCGTAAACGCTTCTCCCGCCTTGATGGGAATGGTCGAGTTGCGCGGGATCAATACATTCATCAGTCCGCCAAAGGTCTCGATACCCAGCGACAGCGGAGTGACATCCAGGAGCAAAAGATTTTTAAAACCGCCGGCGAGAATCTCCGCTTGAATGGCGGCGCCCAATGCGACCGCCTCATCCGGGTTTTGCGAGGTATTCAACATCGGTCCTTCGCGGCGGTGATACTCGGCGCCAATGCGAAGCGTTCCGGTCACCGCTTCGAAATCGGTGCACTGAAACAATTCGGCGACAAACCTGCGGACCAACGGCATGCGGGTCTGCCCTCCCACGAGAATGACCTGGTCCAAATCTTTCGGATCGATTTTCGCATCGGCCAATGAACGCAAACAGTGCGCCCGAGTCCGTTCAATAATATCGCGAGTCAAAGATTCAAGTTCCCCGCGAGTGAGGTGATAATTGAAACTGAAATTTGCCGTCAGGAATGGCCAGACCACATCCACTTCGAGTTCAGAGGAGAGCCGGATTTTTGCCTCTTCGGCCAGTTCACGCAGTCTTGCCAGAAGCGCGGGATCATCGGCGCAACTTGGACCGCCTTCGCTTTTGATTTTTTCACCCAGAAAATCGACGAGCCGTTTATCGAGATCGTCGCCTCCCAATCGTGTGTTGCCGTTCGTTGCCAGGACCTGAAACACGCCATCGGTTAACTCCAAAATCGAGAGGTCAAAAGTGCCGCCGCCCAGATCATAAACGGCAATGCGCGATTTTTCCGAAAGGCGATCCAGCCCATAGGCCAGCGCCGCGGCCGTCGGTTCATTCACAATTCTTTCGACGGTCAATCCGGCCAGTTCACCGGCCCGCTTCGTGGCCGTTCGTTGTGCGTCGTTGAAATAAGCCGGGACGGTGATGACCGCGCGTTCAATCGATCCACCCAACGCCAATTCCGCATCGGCTTTGAGTTTCCTGAGCACCTCGGCTGAAATCTCCTCCGGCAAATATGCGCGGTCGTGAATAGGGAATTGCACAGGCCCGCTCCCCTGCCCGGTGATTGGATAAGTCACGCCCATTTCTTCCCGCGAAATTTCGGACCAACGCCGTCCCATAAACCTTTTGACCGAATAAACCGTTTCGCGCGGACGCAACACACGCAGCCGATTCGCCTTATGACCCACCATCGGATGCGCCTCCGGCCCCGGAATATGCACGACAGAAGGCGTCAAGCGACTTCCTTCCGGATCGGCGATCACAAAAGGAATTCCGGAATCCACTGCGGCCACCAACGAATTGG
>JBFMDG010000452.1:0-6330 GCA_040754135.1 Verrucomicrobiota bacterium | reverse complement strand
GTACTCAGCGATCGTATCGCCATATGATTCGTCGGGATCGGATGACGCGCGCGCGTCGAGCGTGACCGATTGATTCACTTCGATGGAATAAGGCCCGCCCGCGTTCCCAACGGGCGGGCGATTGCCCTGGTTCACCTGCAGGACCCGTGTCGCAGTGGCAGTCAACGCTGGGCTGCCATCATCCGTAACCCGCAGGGAAATCGTGTAGGCGCCAAATTTCGGGAAGGCAAAAGTAATTCCTGTGGCCTGCGCCGATTCGGCATCGGTCGTGAACATGGTTCCGTCGTAATTGAAATCCCATTCGTAACGCACGATGCGGCGCGCGGGATTTGGGTGAGACGAACCCGATGCGTCAAGGGTGACCGGCTGGCCGGGGGCCGCGGGATCGGGATTGATCGTGAAATTGGCGTCGGGCGGGCGGTTATCCTCAGCAGCGGCCTGCGTAATGGTGTGAGGAACTCCCGCAATCGTGATCGTGGCTGCGCGTTGTTCCAAAGCACTGTTCGGCTGCACTTGATAAACGACCGTTCCATTGCCGGCGCCCGATGAGCCCGAGGTGATGATGATCCAATCCGGCGTGTTCCCCACTTCCCAGTTGCAGCCATTGGCTGTGCTCGTGACGCGCACTTCGCCGACACCACCGCCAGCATTGAATTGGTTTGAATCGGGTGTGATCGAGTAGGAGCACGCGACCACTGGGCCCAGAATTTGAAGTCCGCGTTCGCCATAGGCGACATGAATGAAATCGCCGGCCGGTTTCGCATCGTATGCGTTTCCCAGGCGGATCGTCCAACCCCCGGGCGGAATGGCTGTGTAACCGCCCACACGAACCGGCTTCGTGGGATCGGTGACATCCAGAATTTGCAATCCGCTCCCGGGATTCGTCCCGCGATCTGCCAGGTAGGCCAGATCATCCGCCACAAAAATTCCCTGGGCGGTTCCAGGAGAATCATAACTCGCCGCCAACCAAGGCGGAGTGGCCGCGACGTTGACAATGTTCAGGCCTGGAGCGCCGATTGTGGCGTAGAGAAAATCCCCCCGCAGGAAAACTGAAAATGCGGAGTAAGCGTCGCCCACAAAGCCGATGCGGCGGGGCAGCGTGGGGTCGCTCACATCCAGGATCAAAGTTGAATTATTAACCCCGGCGAGGTAGGCCAGATTTCCCGACACGACAATGCCGCGCGATCGTTCAGCCGTCACGAAATGCCCCACACGCACTGGCGCCGCTGGATCGCGAATATCCACGATGTGCATGCCAAACGTGTCGGCGAGATATGCATAATTGCCCGCCACTTGAACGGCACTCGCATCGCCGGGCGCAACTGGATTTCCGCCCGAACTGGCAAAGCCTCCTGTTCGCACAGGCATGGCAGGATTCGAAATGTCGATGACCTGAAGTCCGCCTGGCCCATCGGCGAGGTAAACGAGACTGCCGTGGACCTCGAGGCCGCGCGCAATGCCGCCCGTGAAAATCTCTCCGATCTGTCGCGGCTGGTCGGGCTGGCTCACGTCGATGATCCGTAATCCTCCATGACCGTAAGCGACGAACGCCTTGTCGCCGGCGGTTTGCACTCCGTAAGCAATTCCTCCGGTGACATAACCACCGGCACGCTGCGGCGCGCTCGGATTGTTTACGTCGAGGATTTGCAAGCCGGCCTCGAAATCGGCCACGTGCGCGATCCCGTCAGAAATGAAAATCGATCGCGCATCACCACTGGTGTCAAAGGCGCCAAGAAGAGCGGGGGCAGCGGGATTTGAAATGTCAATGACGTGCAAGCCTGCGCCGCCGTTTGCGATATAGGCGCGGTTGCCGGAAACCGCAACGCCCCGACCTGAGCCGGGCAACTCGAGCTGCGCAACCAGCGCGGGCGCCGACGGATTGCTCAGGTCGAGCACTCGCAATTCGCCTTGGTTTCCGGTGAGATAACCGTGCGTTCCCTGAATTGCGACGCCATTCAAAATTCCGGCGAAGGTTCCCGCGATTTGTGGATTGGCAGGATCGCTGATGTTCACGATGTGCAGTCCGTTATCGCCACTTGCCACGTAGGCGTAATTGCCATCGATCTGCAATCCTACCCGGTCAATGCCGGGAATATTGAGTGTTGAGATCTGTTTAGGTTGCCTCGGATCCGACACATCAATGATGCGCAATCCGGGAAACAAAAAAGCGTAATTCCCCGCCACTCGGACTTTGTCAGTCCGCGACGATGCGAGGTGGGCCACGCTCGCGGGTTGAAGCGGATTGGAAACATCAATGATTTTCAATCCGGTCGCATCCGCGACATAAGCATAATTGCCGGCGACATGGACACCAAAGGCGGCCCCTTGCCCATCGTTGGAAACGACCTGCGCGACTTTCGCGGCTTGCGCCGGATTCGTAACGTCGATGACCAAAAGGCCGGCGTTTCCCGCAGCGACGTAGGCGAAATTTCCCGCGCGATGCACCTCGTGAGCGTTTCCTGTCGGGAATCCGGGCCAGACACCGCGCGCGAACGTGGGCAGGTTGAAGAACCGTGATATCGCCGCGGGCGCATAGGTGCCATCGCCCACCTGCTCCGCGATCACGCGAACTTTTCCATCGCCGGTAATCGTGAGTGAATTGCCCGTGACGCTGGCGGGACCGGAATGAACGCGAAAGGTCACCGGCAAACCGCTGCTGGCGATTGCTTCCAGAGTATGCGGCGCGTTAAGGCTCAATTGCTCGGCCATGGGTCCGATCCAGGTGATGGTTTGGTTCAAACCAATGACGGTCAACGCCGCCTCGGCTACAACGCTTGCCAGCCCGAAGGAATCCTTTACCTGGAGCCGCACCGTGTAGGCGCCTGAGGAGCGAATGCCAAGCTCGGCCAACTGCGCCCAGGTCAATGCCGGTTGACTGCCCGTCGCATCCCCGAAGACGCCATCGTTGTTCAGATCCCATTCGTAGGTTTTTATCGAATCGCCAAAACCCGCATCGGGGTCCGACGACCCTCGCGCATCGAGTGTGAGCGAGTCGTTGATCGTGATCGAGTAAGGCCCGCCGGCGTTCGCAAGCGGAGGTCGATTCCCTTCGATGACTTGCAGGACTCGTGTGGTGATCGCCGTCAAGGGCGGATTGCTGTCATCGGTCACGCGCAAAGCGATCGTGTAGGTCCCGAACATCGGGAAGACGAAGCTGGTTGCTGCGGGTTGGGACGATTCTGCTTCGGTGTCAAACGAAGCGCCGTCGTAATGAAAATCCCATTCGTACCGGACAATCTTGCGCTGCGGATTCGGGTGCCACGAACTGGAGGCATCGAAACTGACCGATTGATTTGGCGCGCTCACGTTTGGAGTCATGAAGAAGTTCGGCACCGGCGGGCGCTTGTCATTCGCGGCGCCGACAATGGCCAGCGCGTGATCGCGGCCGGCGTCGATCGCCGTAACACCGGTCAGGCCGGGCGGCACATTGGTTTGGCCGGAAGCATTGTGACCCCAGGCAACCACAGTGCCGTCAGATTTCAATGCGACCGTAAACAGGCTGCCGGCAGAAATGGCTTTGACATTGGCCAAATCAGCGGGCACCGAAGCCTGCCCGAGATCATTCGCGCCCCAACACACGACCGTTCCGTCCGATTTCAATGCCACCGAGTGCCTGGTCCCACCGGCGATGGCGATGACGCCCGACAGGTTTTGCGGCACATTGCACTGGCCCGATTCATTCCCTCCCCACGCGACAACGGTGCCGTCGGCTTTCAACGCCAGGCTGTGCTGAGCGCCGGCGGCGAGGGCCAAAACTCCATTCAAATTCGCCGGCACATTCGCCTGGCCAGACAGATTCTTGCCCCAGGCAATGACCGATCCATCCTGCTTCAAAACCAGGTTGTGGCCGCCGCCCGCAGCGATGGCCTTCACGCTGTTTAAGCCCGGTGGAATATCGAGGCGGCCATCAAAATTCCCTCCCCATCCTACGACTGTGCCATCGCTCTTCAGCGCGATGGCATGCGACTCACCTGCGTCAATCGCGATTACATCACGCAGATCTCGAGGCACAGCAATTTGCAGATAATCGTTCCATCCCCACGCCTCGACGGTGCCGTCGTCGTGCAGCGCCACACTGAACCCCATCCCGGCGCTGACGGCGATGATGCCGCTCAATCCCGTAGGCGGATTCGTCTCGCCAAACGCATTTTGTCCCCAGGCCGTCACGGAACCGAATTGTGGCGGAGTCACCCAGACAATGGCTGGTTTACTCGGAATCGTGCTCACCTGGTTGCTCACGATGACGCTGTAAGCGCCTTCGTCAGACAATTGCACATTGACCAGCCTCATTTCATTCGCCTCCGTCACCGCGACCGGAGTCGTTCCTTTCAACCAATGATAGGTGAGCGGTTCTGTTCCTGACGCGATGACTTTGAGCGTGATCTCGCTTCCGATCTGGCGCGTCTGGTTTTGGGGTTCAATCAGAATCGAGGGTGGCAGCGGGTCGGTCGTGACTTTGAGCAGCCACAGGTTCTTTGGAGGATAAACCGTCTCTTCGACGGTTTTATTCCCGGAGATTCGAGAGGAACTGCTGCCGGCAAGAATCAAACTGCCATCGGCGGCCACGCTCAAACTGCTCAGCCCGTCGCCTTGATCACCGCCCAACGCTTTCTCCCAAACTTTCTCTCCTGCCGCATCGAGACGAATGAGCCAGCCGTCATTCGATCCAAAGCTTCGCGCCACCCTGTTTCCAGTAGCGTCTGAGGAGGAAATTCCGGCGAGCGTTATCGTGTCCTCTGCCGCCAGGAGAGAGGCGAACAGTGTGTCCTGCCCGGTTCCGCCAAAAGTCTTATCCCAAAGCACCTGTCCGTTGGGGTCGAGGCGAACGAGCCAAAAATCGTGCATGCCGTAACCGGGTGACGATTTGTTTCCTGAAACGCCCGATGATGAGTTGCCGCTGGCGACAAATCCACCATCTCCGGTCTGATGAACATCCACCAGGATCTCCGCCTCGGTGCCGCCAATGGTTTGGTCCCAAAGTTTGTTGAGGTCGCGATCCACGCGCACCAGCCAGAAGTCATGCTGTCCAAAACCGGCCGTGGACTTCGACCCGGAAATTCCGGAATCCGAATAACCGCCCAGAATAAACCCGCCGTCGGCAGTTTGCCGCACGGCGATGAGTTGATCGTTTCCGGCTCCGCCGAAAGCTTGTTGAGCCAGGATGTTCCCGTTCGCATCGAGCTTTACCAGCCAATAATCCGCCGCTCCAAACGAGCTCACGGTCTTGTTTCCGGAACTGCCGGAACTCGAATTGAGCGCGATTAGAAATCCGCCGTCGCTGATTGGCTCCACGCCGAACGCAGCATCCCCGCCGCTGCCGCCCAACGATCGGTCCCAAACTTTCTCGCCCTGCGCGTTCACGCGCACGACCCAGCCATCCGTTCCTCCATAACGCACGGAAGCCTTGTTGCCCGTCGGCTCTGACGAGGACTGTCCCGCCAGAAGAAAGCCGCCGTCATTCGCCACCGCCATTGCGTTCATCCGATCCTGGCCCGTGCCGCCAAATGAAGCGTCCCAGAGTTTGTTCCCATTGGCGTCGAATCGTACCATCCAAAAATCATTCAGACCAAAACCAGGCGTGGACTTATCGCCGGAGATTGCGGCATCGGTGTAAGCGCCGATGGCATAACCGCCATCGGCTGTCGCGCGGACGCCAACAAGGAAATCACCATTAGCGCTGGCGCTTCCCGCGGCTCTTTGCCAGACGATCGCCGGCGTCTCGGCCGCACTGACCCGTGGCAAAATCAATTCGCACGTGAGAAAGCTGACACCGAGAACAACACTCAGAGTTGACGTGGAGAATAACAGGTTCGCGTTGAGCATGGCGCCACGAATTGAATCCTCGCGGCGCGTCGCGCGTAAGAGGGGTTTACCCCCGGATTTTACCCTTACCCCCGCCGCGCTCCACCGGGGCATTTGACCCTGCTGAGACAAAGCCTTTTTTCGGACCTCTTCTTCGAATGCCCGAAACTGGCCTCTTGATCGGAGTGGACACAATCGTGACCGGTGGCCAGAGCGGCTATGCTTCCTGCCTCCAGGCTAAGTGAGCCCGCCGGACGAGCTCACGAAAAGTTTGTCTGCGGCGGGCCGCAGTTCGAATGGACACTGGCGAGCCGGATTGCTAAAACCCAGTCATGTCAGCGTCAGCCAAAGTTGTTTCGGATGGCTCGTCGCACGTCGCGGTCCTCGGTGTCCTCGGTATCGGCCTGGTCGTCACCACCTGGCTCGCTTTCGAATTGGCTCGCGAAGCCCGCATCACCGACGAATCGCGATTCGACCGGCTGGTGCATGACACGACGCAACTCCTCGAAACCCGCGTGGAACGTTATG
>JBFMDG010000451.1:0-6339 GCA_040754135.1 Verrucomicrobiota bacterium | reverse complement strand
TCCAAGGGGAGGTTTGTTGAACCGGGCCGCACGGTGTGGCTGGCGGAACCGCGCCTGAAGTACGCGCAGACGCTGACCTGTGGCGACGTGGATGGCGACGGGGATCTCGATGTCTGGCTCGGGCAGTACAAGGTGCCGTACGAAAAAGGACAAATGCCTAACCCGTATTATGATGCCAATGATGGCCATCCAAGTTACCTGCTGCTCAATGATGGACGCGGAAACTTTTCCGACGCGACTGCGCGATGCGGCCTGGCCGAAAAACGATTCCGGCGAACGTATAGCGGCTCGTTCGTCGATCTCGACGAAGATCACGATCTTGATTTGCTGGTGGTCAGCGATTTCGCGGGAGCGGAATTGTATCACAACGATGGCGCGGGAAACTTTTCCGATGCGACACGCGACTTAATTGGCGGCGCCGCTGGATTTGGGATGGCTCATTGTTTGGCCGATTTTAATCGGGACGCGCGGCTCGATCTGTTGATGATTGGCATGAATTCGCCCACGGCTGACCGGCTCGATTTTCTGAAACTCTTCCGGCCCGGGCATGAAAATGACCGGCGCTTTCGACCGCAAATGACTTTTGGCAATCGGCTGTTCACGGGGCGCGCAGATGGCCGTTTCGAACCGGCTTCAATGAATGCGTTGATCGCGCGGGCCGGGTGGGCTTGGGGCTGCAGTGCATTCGATTTCGACAACGATTCGTGGCCCGATGTTTACATCGCCAACGGTCATGAAACCCTTTCGTCCGTGCGCGAATACGAACCCGAATTCTGGCTGCACGATATTTACGTGGGCCGTTCCCAGGACGACAGGGTGGTGGACGCCTATTTCATTTCCAAAGCGCGACAAACGCGCGGGCAAGGCTGGTCTTACGGAGGCAACGAACGGAACCGGTTTTATCTCAATGAAACTGGCGAATCTTTTTTGGAAGTGGCGCATCTTTTGGGTGTGGCTCTGCCGGAGGATTCCCGGAATGTGGTGACAGAGGATCTCGATCAGGACGGGCGCGTGGATCTGTTGGTGACGACCTTCGAGGCTTGGCCGGTGCGGAAACAGACCTTGCGCGTTTTTCGAAATCAAATCGAGCCGATGGGACATTGGATTGGCTTTCGTTTTCCGGAAACGCCGCGCGGCTCGGCCATCGGCGCTTCCGTGAAAATTCAAACGGAGGGCTTTGGTGCTGTGCGGCAGATCGTCACCGGCGATTCCTTTCGCGCTCAACACGCGCCGGTCGTTCATTTCGGGTTGGGTCATCGGACTCGAGTTGAACGCATCGAAGTGCGGTGGACGGGGGAACGATCCATGATGCTCGAAAATCCAGCCATCGATCGCTACCACAGCATCATTCCTTCGCCATGAACCAAGAGGCTCCATCGTCAATGGGCGCGTGGGAAATCTGCATTTTGGCCGGCGGCCGCAGCTCGCGAATGGGGCGCGACAAATCCCGAGTGACGATGGGCGGCAAATCGTTCCTCGATCACATTCGTCAAACGGCGCGCTCACTCGGCTGGCCCGTGCGCGTCATCCGGCGCGATCTGGTGGAGCGTTGTGGACCGGTGGGAGGAATTTACACCGCGCTCAAGACCAGCCGCGCGCCAGCGGTGCTCGTGCTCTCGTGCGACATGCCATTTGTCAGCGCCGATTTTATGAGAACCGTTATCGAGCGCATCGGTTTGGAATCGAATGCGGATGCGGCGTTTACCGAGACCAGCGGCAAGTGCGGTTTTCCTTTGGCATTGAAATCGGAGGCGCTGGCCAGGATGGAGCCCCTCCTGACGCACCCGAACCCGTCTCTCCAACAATTGGCGCGGCGCCTTCGGGCAATTCGCATTCACGTCGGTGACGATCGGCAGATGGAAATCTTGAATGTGAATACCCCGTCCGAACTGGCGCTGGCACGAGCCTTTTGGCGCAAGTCGCGGCGCATGGATGCCGGCCAGTTGCCCGTTAAATCAAAACGGCCCGTGCCGCGGCGAAACTGAGTTCCGTGAACGTTGAAACGGTGCGGTCTTCAATGTGCGGCAACATTTCCGTCCAATTGTCGCCGAAATTCCTGGCAAGCCAGCGCGATATCCGGAGCATTCAAAATCGCTGACACCACGCAGACACGCGTCGCGCCGGCAGCCATCACTTCCTCCAGATTCTTCAGTGTGATTCCGCCAATGGCAAACCATGGAATGGTGACATGAGCGGCGGCCCAACGAACGTATTCCAATGTGACCGGCCGGACAGAAGGCTTCGTCCCGGTGGCGAAGACCGGTCCGATGGCGATGTAAGCAGGGCCGGCGGCAATGGCGCGCTCGGCTTCGTCGGGGGCATGCGTGCTAAGACCGAACGCCACTGCATCAGCGACGGAACGCAGCTCACGGACGTGTCGATGGCCGCGGTCGAAAAAATCCTCCTGGCCGAGATGACAGAATGGAGCCCCGATCGCCGCCGCGATTTGAGGATAATCATTGATGACGAGCGGCACGCCGGCGTTTTTGGTGATGGAAAGTAGCGCTTCGGCGACGCGATGAATTTCATCCTCGGGAACATTTTTCGCCCGAAGCTGGATCAGGTCGGAGTCTCCCTCGCAAAGTTGTTGTGCAACATGCTGCGGGGTGCGGCCATGAAGATAGGCGTAATCAACGAAGGTATAAAGCCGGCAATCGGCCAGGGATTTCATGCGGAAGATGGCGGATTACTCGGCGTCGAGCGAAGAGCGCACCGCCTGGCTGAGCGCCTGGCCGGTGTACGGTTTCGGCAGGAAATTGACTCCCTCACGCAGGTAGAGATCGCCTTCCACGAAATCCACGCTGTATCCACTGGTGTATAAAACCTTCAGGTCCGGCCGGTCCTTCAATAAAGTCAAAGCCAGCTCGCGGCCGGTCATTCCTTCCGGCATCACAATGTCCGTCAGGAGAAGTTGAATTTCATCGCGATGGGTTTTCCACATTTTGAGCGCGTCCGGGCCTGAAGAGGCGGGCAGCACGCGATAGCCGTAGCGTTCGAGAATGGTGCGGGCCATTTCGCGGAGCGGTCCTTCGTCTTCGACGAGCAGGATCGTTTCGCCGCCGGTTTTCACTCCTGGATTTGGCAAGACCGGTTGCGCAGCGGGCGCGGATTGCGCGGTGAGTGGAAAGAAGATTCTGAAAGCGGTGCCGGCGTCCAGTTTGCTATGCACCTGAATCCAGCCATTGTGTTGTTTGACAATTCCGTAAACGGTGGAGAGCCCCAGCCCGGTTCCTTTGCCCACGCCTTTCGTCGTGTAAAACGGCTCGAACAGATGCTGCAACGTCTCCGCATCCATGCCGCAACCGGTATCGATCACATCCAGCCGCAGAAAACGTCCAGGCAACGCTTCGGCGTGAGCGCGGCAATAATCCGCCGTGACATCCTGAACCGAAGTTTGAATGAGCAACCGCCCCCAACGCGGCATGGCGTCGCGCGAATTCACCGCCAGATTCACCAGCACCTGCTCGATCATGCCCGCATCCGCGCGGATGGCCGGCAAAGGCGATTCCAAATTAAGCTCCAATCGAATGTGTTCGCCCAAAAGCCGCTGCAACATCGAGGTCAAATTGCGGAGCAGTTCATTCAAATCCAACGTCGTGAACTGCATGAACTGCCGCCGGCTGAAGGCCAAGAGCTGTCGCGTCAGCTTCGAAGCCCGCTCGGCGGAATGCGCAATCTGTTCGACCTGATTTCGCGTCTCGAGAGGCAATCGCGAATGCAGCAGCACCAGATCAGTGTAGCCGCGAATCACCGTCAGAATGTTGTTGAAATCGTGGGCAATGCCGCCCGCGAGCTGCCCGACCGCCTCCATTTTCTGCGAGTGCCGCAATTGTTCCTCGAGCTGCTTCCGTTCGGTGACATCCTGCACCGTTCCGATAATCCGGACCGGTTTGCCTTCGCCATCGCAGACAATCTCGGCCTGCTCATGCACATGGCGCTCCGAACCATCCGGACGCAAAACGCGATGATCGATGCTGTAGGGTGTCTTCTCTTCGATGGCCGCAGCCACCGCTTGGCGCACCATCTCGCGATCGGCTGTCGGAATGGCCTGGTAAAATCCATCGATGGATGGCGAATGATTCTCTGGCGAACGGCCGAAAATGCGGAAGGTTTCAGGCGACCACGTGAGCGTCTTTTGCCCAAGATCGACCTCCCAGCTTCCGACGCGTCCGACCGATTGCGCGCGCAGCAACGACTCCTGACTTTTCTGCAAAGCTTCCCGGGCCTGGCGGCGTTCCGAGATGTCGGTGATGGCGCCAACAGTTCCCACAATGGCGCCTTGCGGATCGCGCAAAGGTGCGGCACTGATTTCCGCCCATGTGATGGAGCCGTCTTTACGAATCAGCTCCATCTCATACCGATCACAAATGCCTTGTTTGCGGCGTTCGCGGTGCCTCTGGCAGCTTTCCCAGCGATGCGGCGGACAGAGCTTTTCATAGGCGCGGCATCCGTTCAATTCCCCCGGAGCATAGCCCGTCAGCTCGGTCATGCGTGCATTGGCATAAAGGATCGTGTCGTCGAGATCGGTGATGAGCAACCCTTCGGCGAGGCTATCGACGACCCCGCGGAATTTGGCTTCGCTCAAGCGGATGTTTTCTTTCAAGTCCGCTTCGGCTTGCCGTCGCGCGCGGCGGTTCTGAGCTTCGCGCAATTCACGTTCGATGGCGGGTCCCAGGCGCGTGAGATTGTACTTCATCACGTAATCATGGGCCCCGGCTTTCATGGCATTGACCACCGTTTCCTCGGTGACACTTCCGGAGATGACGATGAAAGGGATGTCGAGTTTGGATTCCTTGAGCAGTTGCAGAGCTGTGAGGGCGTTGAACCCGGGCAGAAAATAATCACAGATGATCACGTCCCAAACGCCCGTGGCCAGCGCGTGCTGGTAAGCTGCTTGTGTCTGCACGCGCACCAGTTCCGGGACAAAGGAATGGCGCTCCAATTCCTGGGCTACAACCAGTGGAGCATCTTCGGAATCTTCTACCAGCAAAACACGGAGCGACGCGCTCATGAACATCACGTTTGGGTTGAAGCAGGCCCCTACGCATATCGAATCGTCAGGAAAATGAAAGGAGAAATTATCCACAATTTGGCCTGGGCAACCTTTGGCTACCCTCGTCTATGAGACGGTGGCAATTCGGTTGAAGTCGTCGCGCCCGCTTGCTCCCCAGCCGCCGACGAGGCCAAAGCCCTTGAGCAATGGTAATGGCAGTGGCGTGGATTCTGGCCCGCGGTGCGCCGGAACGCGCTCAGGCTTTTTCTTCGATCAATTCCCGGCGCGCGCCGCCAAGCAATTGTTCGATGAAATTGGTCGAGTAAACGCCGCGACGGAAGTTCGGGTCCTGCAGGATGGCTTGTTCAAAGGGAATGGTCGTCTTAATCCCGGTGATCATGTATTCGCTCAACGCGCGGCTCATCTTGTCCATCGCTTCGCGTCGATCCTTTCCGTAGGTGACCAGTTTGCTGATCATCGAATCGTAATGCGGAGGAATCGTGTAGCCGGCGTAGGCGTGACTGTCCACCCGCACCCCGCGGCCGCCGGGCGTGTAATACATTTCAATCCGGCCCGGAGACGGACGGAAATCATCAAAGGGATCTTCGGCATTGATGCGGCATTCGATGGCATGGCCGCGGAATTGCACGTCCCCTTGGGAAACCCGCAACGGTTCGCCCATGGCAATCA
Source organism: Verrucomicrobiota bacterium (assembly GCA_040754135.1). Lineage (GTDB taxonomy): Bacteria > Verrucomicrobiota > Verrucomicrobiia > Limisphaerales > SIBE01 > JBFMDG01. The sequence continues at coordinate 656 of JBFMDG010000451.1, read as the reverse complement.
GGATTTGTTGCCGGACAAGATCGATGCCCGTGACCTCCTCGGTGATCGGATGTTCCACTTGAATCCGCTTGTTGACTTCGAGGAAATAAAAATTGCCATGGTCATCGACGATGAACTCGACGGTTCCGGCGTTGGTGTAATGAGCCATTTCGGCGAGGCGCACGGCCGCTTTGCCCATTTTCTTGCGGAGATCTTTGAACCGGTTTTCGATCAGGGGGGAAGGTGTTTCCTCGACGATTTTTTGGTTGCGCCGCTGAATGGAACAGTCGCGTTCTCCGAGATGAATGATGTTGCCGCGGTTATCGCCCAGGATTTGGAACTCGATGTGGTGCGGGCTTTCGATCAGTTTTTCGATATAAAGCCCTGGATTGCCAAAGGCTTTTTCCGCTTCGCTTTTGGCGGCGTGAAAACCTTTCACCAATGAAATGTCATTGTGCGCGGCCCGCATTCCCCGTCCTCCGCCACCGGCGATTGCTTTGATCATGACGGGGTAGCCGATCCGTTTGGCGACCGAGAGGGCTTCCTGTTCGTTTTCGACCAGACCATCGGAGCCGGGCGGGATGGGCACTCCAGCCTTTTTGGCCAGTACGCGGCTGACGGCTTTGTTCTCCAAAGCGTTCATGGCCTGAGAGCTGGGGCCGATGAACCGGATATTG
>JBFMDG010000450.1:0-6348 GCA_040754135.1 Verrucomicrobiota bacterium | reverse complement strand
GATCAGAAGGTCAGCATTCCTCCGTTTGCGCGACGCTGCCCCTGCCTGATTGTGGGAGTGCGGGCAGAGCTTCTACGATGGATCAGGCGGGTTGAGCCCGCGAAGATTCAATGGCTTTCAAGTTTCAAAAATGGACTGCGCTGCCAGTTCTGTGGCTGAGTTGGGCACTTTGCACTGTGGGGGAAAGCCCGGTGAAAGCCGACAGCTTGAAACGCGTGCCGAATACGACGTTGCGCCTGCCGGCGGAAATCGGAACGGTTGGCTATCGCACGGCCGAGGTCTGGCCGGGTTTGCGGTTCAACAAACCAGTCGATGCCGTCACCGCACCTGGCGATCCGGATCGACTGTTTGTCATCGAGCGGAGCGGCCGGATTCTGGTGTTGAACAATCTCGCGGCTCCGACTGTCAGCGTGTTCCTGGATATTTCCGATCGTGTCGATTCGGATTACGCCAATGGAGGTGGAGAGGGCCTGACGGGGCTCGCGTTTCATCCGGGTTATCGCACGAACCGGTTTTTCTTTGTCGTTTACACCACGATCACGCGCACCGGCCAAGGCTCCGGCCGGCATAATCGACTCTCTCGTTTCGAGATCGCCTCGGAAGATCCGAATCGCGCCGTGGCTTCGACAGAAACGCCCTTGATCACGCAGTTCGACCAGGTGTGGGGCCACAACTTCAATGATGTGGATTTCGGCCCGGACGGCTACCTCTACATGGCTGCCGGCGATGAAGGCGGTTCGCATGATGAAGGGATCAACAGCCAGTTGATCGATAAAGATTTTTTCTCCGGCATTTTGCGGATTGACGTGGATCATCGGCCTGGAAGTTTGCTGCCGAACGCTCATCCGGCAAGCAGCGGTGCATATCGGATTCCCCCCGACAATCCATTTGTGGGCGTCACCCAATTCAATGGCAGATCGGTCGATCCACAAAAAGTGCGCACGGAATTTTGGGCGGTGGGGCTTCGCAATCCCTGGCGTATCACCTTTGATTTTGCCACGGGATCGCTTTATTGCGGCGACGTAGGCCAGCATGCGGCGGAGGAGATTAATTTGATTGAGCGCGGAAAAAACTACGAATGGGCCTATTTCGAAGGGACGCTCGATGGGTTCAAAGGCGCGCCACCCTCAGGCTATTCAGGCACGCGCCCGCTCGTCGAAGTGCGCCACGGTTTTGGTCCAATGGAAGGCAAATCCATTGTCGGCGGGGTGATTTATAGAGGCCAACGTTTGCCGGAACTGCGCAACGCCTACGTTTTCGGAGATTACGTGACCGGCAATATCTGGACCGTGCGGCACGAGGGAGAGCGCGTCACTGAATTTAAGCGGCTCACGGACAATGTCGGTCTGGTGAGTTTTGCAACGGATCCGCGCAATGGAGATGTGCTGATTGTGAATCACGAAAAAGGAGAACTTTTGCGCCTCGAGCAAAGCATCGATGGCGGCGGTGCATTGCCGCCCACGCTTTCGGAGACCGGCGCATTTTCGGATCTCGCCGCACTGACGCCGCACGCGGGCATTGTCCCTTATGAGGTCAACCTTCCGTTCTGGTCGGATGATGCGCGGAAGCGGCGGTGGTTTTCCGTCCCGCAAATCGACCGGCACATCGGCTTTCGATCGACCGAACCTTGGTCCATTCCCGAAGGCACCGTTTGGATCAAACATTTCGAATTGGAGTTGATTCGAGGTGATCCGACCAGCGTCCGCCGGATCGAAACGCGGTTCCTCGTCAAGACGCAAAACCAGGCCTATGGCGTCACTTACCGCTGGGATCCTGGCGGTGGAAACGCGGTCCTCGTCCCGGAAGAGGGGCTCACCGAACCGATTGAAATCACCGATGGAGGTGTGGTCCGCACACAGAACTGGCGTTACCCGAGTCGCAGCGAATGCATGGCCTGCCACACCCCCGGCGGAGGCATCGCCCTCGGCTTTAACACGGCGCAGTTGAATCGAGCACAAAATTACGGCGGCAATACGCTCAATCAAATCGATGCCCTGCAAAAAGCAGGATACTTCGACACGACGATTTCAAACGTGCACACGCTGCCGCGTCTGGCCAAGCCGGAGGACGAATCGGTCAGCCGCGAGTTTCGCGTCCGCTCCTATCTTGCAGTGAACTGCGCTCAATGCCATCACCCGGGAGGCACTGCACAAGGGTTTTGGGACGCGCGTTTGTCAACTCCAACGGCTGCGGCTGGATTGCTGGATGGCATGCTGGTAAACAACGGAGGGAATCCAAACAATCGCGTGATCAAACCGGGCGTGCCCGAAAGGTCGGTTTTGCTCACGCGCATGGCCGCTGCAGGCAGTGAGCGCATGCCTCCAATTTGCAGCACCGAAACCGACTCGACCGCGATCATACTGATCAGCGATTGGATCGTGCTGGATGTGCCCGGCTATGAAACGTTTTCCGATTGGCAAAAGCGAATCTTTGGCTCAGCAACGGCGCCCGAAGCGCGCGTGGACGCAGATCCGGACCAGGATGGAGCGCGGAACGCACTCGAACATTTGGTGGGTACGAACCCACTGCAAAGTGGAGATGCCTGGCAACTCACGATTCGACTCGACGAAGGAAAAGTAAAAATCCTCTTTCCGCAAATTGCCAATCGCGCTTTTGAACTGCAAACGAGTTCAGGCTTTGGTTACCCGTGGCAATGGCAACCGCTGAACATCGAGGAAAATGCACCATTCTTTTCCGGGACCAATCGCGCAGGCCAAATGGAAACCGTGATCGAGAATGATCAAAGATTTTTCCGAATGCGCATCTACAGTCCGTAATTTCTGAGTAAACCCGCGCAGCTTCCGTGGAGCGATTGCTTTGGTCTTTCTGAGCGGGAGGGGATGTCAATTCTCACTGGCTATTCAGATTCCGTGAGAGAGCGCCAGCGCCTCATCCGCTTCAAACATTGAATTTGAAGAGGAGCACGTCTCCATCTTGAACGACGTACTCTTTACCTTCCATTCGATAGAGACCTTTCTCACGCGCGGCCGCTATGGAACCGCAGCGGATCAGATCATCGTAGGCGACCGTTTCGGCTTTGATGAATCCGCGCTCGAAATCGCTATGAATGACGCCTGCTGCGGTGGGGGCTGTGTCGCCGGCATGTATGGTCCAGGCGCGCACCTCCTTTTCGCCGGCGGTGAAAAAGGTGCGCAAGCCCAGCAGATGGTAAGTCGCTCGAATCAATTGTCCCACACCGCTTTCCTGAACTCCGAGTTCCTGCAGGAATTGGCGTGCTTCCTCAGGGGGCAGATCAATCAGATCGCTCTCGATTTGCGCGCTGATCACGACCGTTTCGCAACCGTGGTGAGTTCTCGCGTATTCGCGCACCTTCATCACATGCGGGTTGGTATCGGCCGAGGAGAGATCGCTCTCTTTCACGTTCGCAGCAAAAATAGTGGGTTTATCCGTGAGCAGGAAAAATCCATTGGCGATCACCTTTTCTTCCGGCGCGAGCTCAAGGGTGATGGCGGGTTTCCCGGAATCGAGATGCGCTTCCAGCTTTTTCAAAACCGCTTCCTCAGCTTGCGCCAACTTATCGCCGCGCTTGGCATCCTTGGCGATTTTCTCGATCCGCTTTTTAACCGATTCCAAATCGGAAAGCTCCAGTTCGGTCGTGATGGTTTCGATATCGCGGACCGGTTCGATGGCTCCGGCGACGTGGTGAATATCCAGATCCTCGAAGCAGCGCACCACTTGCACGATGGCATCCACTTCGCGGATGTGGCTGAGAAACTTGTTGCCGAGACCTTCGCCTTGGGATGCGCCTTTGACTAATCCCGCTATGTCAACGAACTCGATTGCCGCCGGAATGACGACGGGTGTTTTGGCGATTTTTGCGAGCGGTTCAAGCCGCGCGTCCGGCACCGTCACGATCCCGACGTTCGGGTCGATCGTGCAGAAAGGATAATTGGCCGCTTCGGCTTTTCGCGTGCGGGTGACTGCGTTGAAAAGTGTGGATTTGCCGACGTTGGGGAGACCGACGATACCAGCTTTGAGCATATCAAGAGTTGAGCGGGAGAGAGCGATGCAGCGGCCGAACCACTAAGCTAAGGAGCGGCCGGCGGAGTGGAAGCCTCCTCGACGGCTTCGCGGATGGTGGTTTTAAATTTGTCGATGCCTTCGTCAAACGCGGCGGCGATGGGCAGCACGGGAGTCTTCGGCACGCGCCGTTTGAATTTCCTTAAATTCTGTTCCGCAACCGGTTCATCCATTTTATTGGCCACGACCAGACGGGGTTTACGCAGCAAAGCAGGATCGTACATCCCCAATTCGCTGAGGAGTTGCTTGTAATCATTCCACGGCTCGCGCGCGTCTGTTCCGGCCATGTCGATGAGCAACACGAGGATTTTGCAGCGTTGGATGTGTCGCAGAAATGCGTGCCCCAATCCGACGTTGCGATGCGCGCCTTCGATCAATCCTGGCACGTCGCACACCGTCAAACGGAAGAAGTCCGGATATTCAACAATCCCGATTTGAGGATGCAAGGTAGTGAAAGGGTAAGGTGCGATTTTGGGTCGCGCGTGAGAGATCGCCGCCAGCAAAGTCGATTTGCCTGCGTTGGGAAATCCGATCAAGCCGACTTCGGCAAGCAAGCGCAACTCGAGCCGGAAATCTCCTTCGTCGCCGGGCTCACCCGGCTGCGCGAAACGCGGAGTCTGTCGCCGCGCGGTGGCAAAGTTGCGGTTCCCCAATCCGCCACGGCCGCCTTTGCAGAGGACAAAGCGTTGTCCATGTTCCACCAGGTCCACAACCAATTCCTCGCCGGCGGGGGAAGTTTCGACCGGCTCCTCCGCGTTTTCAGCGGAGAGATCATATTCCAATGCTTTGACGCCGCCGGCATGGCGGAGCACGGGCCTTTTGGCGGTGGAAATCCGCAAAGGAGCTTTCTTGCCTGGACTGGGCTCTGATGCTTCAGCCTCGTCGCTGTCTTCCACAGCGGGTTCCTGCGGTAATCGCCAGACCAGCGTTCCGCATGGGACTTTGACGACGAGATCTTTCCCCGCATGTCCGTCCATTCCTTTACCGAGGCCAGACTCCCCATTCTGAGCGATCAGCCGAGGATTATAGAATTGCTCGATCAAGTTGTTGAGATCGTGGTCCGCTTGCAGAATGACATCGCCACCGCGCCCTCCATTGCCGCCGCTCGGGCCGCCCTTCGGCACGAAAGCTTCGCGATGAAAGGCCACACAGCCTTTGCCGCCGTGACCCGCCCGGGCGAAGATTTTTACTTCATCAATAAACATCTGGTTTGTCTCCGCTCACAAGATAGCGGGTTTCGGAAAAACAAAAAGGCGAGGTGAAAGACCTCGCCGTTTGTCGTAAAAGTGAGCTTTAATTCGCGGTGGCAACAGCGGCTTCCGGCTTCACGTTGACGCGATGACTGTTCTTATCGAAGTACACTTTGCCATCCGTGAGCGCGAAGAGAGTCCAATCGCGTCCGGTTCCGACGTTTTGACCGGCGATGAATTTGGTGCCGCGCTGGCGAACGAGAATGCTGCCGGCTGTGACGAATTCGCCACCGAATCTTTTAACGCCGAGCCGTTTGCTGACGCTGTCGCGCCCGTTACGGACGCTGCCTTGTCCTTTTTTGTGTGCCATAATCTCGATCTAGACTTTGATTTCCTTAATTTTGACGACAGTCAGTTCCTGACGATGCCCCACCGTGCGGTGATACCCTTTGCGACGCTTCATTTTAAAAGCGATCACTTTCGGTCCGCGGATGTGTTCCACCACATCGGCCACGACACTGGCTTGGGGAACTGTCGGCGCGCCGACCGAAATCTTACCTTCATTATTGACCAGCAACACGCGGTCGAACGTGAATGGCTGGCCGGCTTCCACATTCAGCCGCTCCACTTCGAGTGTGTCGCCCGCGGCGACACGATATTGTTTGCTGCCTGTTTCCAATACTGCGTACATAAATTCTTTGTTAAAAAGGGGTGAAATGACACCAAATGCCTGACGCAGTGTCAACGATCATTTTTCACCCAATTTCCTGCCCTGCAAATCCCCTGGCGCCAATGGCCTGCCACGATTTATCGATCACCCTTCGGCTTCCCGCGTTCAAAATTTTTGCGCTTTGGCGGGAGTTTTACGATTCCGTTTTACTGAGCCGATTCAGGAAAACGTTGGGATCATCGCACATCGAAAGCAATTTTCCAGTGCCGGTCGCAAATTTTTGCGTGCAGCGTTTCCAGGATCATCATCGGCGCGTTTTGAATTCCCTGAAGCGCGGATGGAGGATAGCTGATGGAAATAAGGAATGGGAACCAGCCGGGAAAAGAGGGACCGGATTGATCCGTCAACAGTGGGCTTGTTCAGGAGCTGGTCGAGGCGGCAGGGATT
>JBFMDG010000449.1:0-6350 GCA_040754135.1 Verrucomicrobiota bacterium | reverse complement strand
TTTGGAATTGCTTGCGGAATATGCGTTTGGCGGAACCGAGTTTGTTGTGGGCTTCCTCGACCGAGCTCAAGCCCAGAGCCGCTTGAAGTTGTTCGTAAGGTTCAGGAGGCACATCCTCGAGCATCGGCCCCAGAATGCGCGCGTGAAAGATTTCCCAGACATCCTCCAGCCCGTGACTCACGCAATGGGTGTGGCAGCGATGCAGCGTTTCGGCAATCACCTGCCGGGCAAAACTGTCGTCGAACAAGTCGCGGCTCTCTGCATTGATCTGATTGAGATCATCGGGGGAAAGTTCAGACAAGGAAAGCCAGCCATGTTCGGGCCGGCGCGCTTGGGTGTGTTGCCATTTGAGTTTGTCGCGCAGGTAATTCTGGAGTGACCGCAGCAGGAACGTGCGAAATTTTCCGCGCTCCTGGGAAGCTTGGGCGAGGAGATTCCGTTTGAGCACTTTATCGAGCACGAAGCTCTGGATCAGATCGTCGCATTCTTCTTCGCGCAGGCCGAATCGGCGGAGCACGAACTCCTTTAACGCGGGGCAATAGCGGCAGAGCAGCTGTTCCATGGCTTCGAGGCGGTACGTTTCGTCATTCTCCGCAGCGCGTCGGACAACAGCCCATTGAGTGGTCATGAAGCCTTTGTGCATCATGCAAGCGAGTGCTGATTATCGCTGGCGGTGCCTCATCACCTCCGCCGTCATGGGAGAGTTTACCAGCCGCCTTGCGCTCATCGCACGTAAAAAATCCAAAATTTGGTCGAAACGATTCAAGCGTGCTCGTTGGCGCCGCTGCGCGAGCAAATCAGCGCGGGGAGAGGCCGTAGTCAAACCATTGATGAGCAGGCCGACCAGATAAACTGCCGCCAGGAAATTGCTTGTTCTCGGCAAGATTCCAGGCCGGCCATCGTAAGAAAAAGCGATGAGACGATGCTTCTGCTGTTTCCGGTTCGGCTTTTCGTGCTTTCTGCTCGGATTCTTTTTGCCAGGCCAGTCGCTCTCGGAGAGCGATTGGGATTCAGGAATGGCGGCAAAGTTTTTGGAGATAAGTGATCGTTCCGTCCCGATTTCCACCCTGTCAGAAGATCCCTCCGAGAGCGATCTGTCGCGGACGATGTCCTGGCCATCGTTGCCCGACCGAACCGAAGCGCAAGACCATGGAGCCCTCTCAATCTTGCCGATTCGAGCTGGCGCGCGACTGGAGTGTCCTTTTCAACAACTGGAAGGAATAATAACGAGCCAAGGGCTCCACCTGAAGTCCACATTGCCCTCGCCCAATTCGAGAGACGCGTTTCACACCGCCGCTGTCGCTTACGGGCGCGACCTCGCGCCTCGGCAGCCACTCGCTCGCACCGGTCTTTTGGAAATTCGGGCGGACCTGGTGCGGTGGATCAGGCCAGGTGTGGTCGAGCAGTTTTCCGTGAGTATGAATGGGGTGCGCCAAGATTTTCTGATTTCCGAACGACCTCCAGGTCTGGGAGCTTTACAACTCGACATCGAGATCAAAGGTGCGTGCCTGGAAGGCGCCATGGACGGAGCGAGATTCATCTTGAACGGCACAGGTCGAAGATTGGCCTATACGCGGCTTCATGTCACGGATGCGGAAGGTCGCGTCCTGGAAGCGAGCATCGAGGTAGTGTCCGCGTCGATGTTGCGAGTGCGCGTGGATGATACCGCCGCGCTTTATCCGGTGGTAATCGATCCGACGTTTAGCGATGAAGATTGGAGCAGTTTGGGGGGGATTCCAGGTGTGGCTGGCGGGATCGGGCGGGTAAGGGCAGCAGCTGTGGACGGCTCCGGCAACCTTTACATCGGCGGCCACTTCACAAGTGTGGGCGACGTTCAAGCAAGCAATATCGCAAAATGGGATGGCAACAGGTGGTCCGCCCTCGGCTCAGGCTTTAACGGCGAGGTAAAGGCTCTGGCAATTTCCGGAAGTGATTTATATGCAGGAGGTCAGTTTGATAGATCTGGCTCACTGCTTGTAAGCCGGGTCGCCAAATGGGATGGCCTTAGTTGGTCGGCATTGGGAACAGGTGTGAAGAGCACGGTATCGGGACTTCTTGACGGACAGATGAGGACGGTGAACACCGAAGTGGAAGCGCTAGCCGTTTTTAATACCCATTTGTATGTCGCAGGCAAGTTCGACAAAGTCGGCGAAATTCCTGCAAACAATATTGCGCGATGGGATGGCAAGGCCTGGTTCGCTCTTGGGGAGGGGGTGCAACACAAAGACTCTCCTTTATTTGCGTCAGCCAGGGCGCTCACGGTGTCGGGCAGCAGCCTCTATGTGGGCGGGGCCTTCGATCAAGCTGGGGCGGTGAGCGCCACCGGTCTCGCGATGTGGAATGGCAATACTTGGGGGGCGCTAGGCAGTGGTGTGAGCGATGTGCAAGCGCTGGCAACTTCTGGTAGCAGCTTATATGTGGGCGGGAGCTTTTCCGCTGCCGGTGGCGTGCCGGCGAACTTTATCGCGAAATGGGACGGCAGCAATTGGTCGGCGCTTGGACAAGGATTAGACAGCTCTGTGAACGTCATAGTCGTTTCCGGAAATGATATATACGCGGGGGGCAATTTCACCAGGGCTGACGGAATGCCCGCAAACGGAGTCGCGAAATGGAATGGAAGCAGTTGGTCGGCCTTGGATTCGGCAGTGTCGGGTCCTGGATTCTCAAAAGAAGTGCGCGCTTTGGCAATTGCAGGGACTCACTTGTATGTGGCAGGTGACTTCACCACAGCTGGCGGAATCAGTGCGCTTGGAATTGCCAAATGGGACGGGAACAATTGGTCGGCTCTTGGTGGAGGAGGGTTAAGTCGCGAAGTCAATGCTATGGCGGTTTTGGAGAATCAGTTGTTCGTGGGACACTCTCGTACGTCCGAAACTAATCCCCATTACATTATGAAATGGGACGGGACAAAGTGGTTGCCTGTCGAAGGCTTAAATGGCGGCGTACTGGCATTGGCAACGTCCGCCGGCAACCTCTATGCGGGCGGTTGGTTTACCACCGCTGGCGGAATTCCTGCAAAGAGCGTCGCGAAATGGGATGGAATCCGGTGGTCGCCTCTGGATTCGGGATTGGACGGGACTGTCATGGCTCTGGTCGCTTCTGGCGACCACGTCTTTGCGGGGGGGCAATTCAGCAACGCTGGAGGAATTCCAGCAAAGAGCGTCGCAAAATGGGATGGTTCTCGATGGTCGGCCCTGGGAGAGGGTGTGGATGGATCAGTTTCGGCTTTGGTTCTTGCGGGCAGCACCTTGTACATCGGAGGACGATTCACGACTGCCGCTGGAATTGCTGCAAATCATGTCGCGAAATGGCAGGACAATAATTGGTTCCCTCTTGGGGAGGGTGTGAAGCACACCATTTGGCCGACGCTCGTCGGTGTTAACGCGCTAGCTATTTCGGGCGGCGAGCTGTACGTGGGAGGGAGGTTTGACACAGCCGGATCCACGAGTGCGAGTAGCATTGCAAAATGGGATGGAAACCAATGGAGGGCCCTGAGCTCGGGCGTTAATGGTGAAGTCATGGCATTGACAGTCTCCGGCAACAATCTCTACGTCGGAGGCAACTTCAATGACATTGGCAATCGCATAGTGAAGTGGGACCAAAAATCGTGGTCGCGCCTCGGCTCGGGCGTGAGCGATCAGGTGCAGGCACTGGCAGTTTCAGGAAATAAGCTTTATTTGGGCGGTAAATTTCTAACAGCCGGTCTTAAGCCATCCGCCTATGCAGCAATTGCTGCGATTGATCCGGTGCCAACCATCTCCGTGATCACGCCTGCCTCGGGAGTGCAAGGAAGCACAGTCTCAGCCGTGCTTCAGGGAACCGGCCTGAGTGGAGCGAGCTCAGTCACGTTCACCGGAAACGGGGTTACCGCGGTCATCGGAACAGGAGGCACTGACACTGCCCTGCCGATCACCATAACTGTGGCGTTGGATGCAACGTTGGAAGATCGGAGTGTGAGGGTGACGACTCCCGGTGGAACATCAGCCGCTTTGGCCGGATTTGAGGTGAAAGTTGCTGCCCCATCGATCGTTTCCCTCACCCCTAACTCAGGAGGGCGTGATGCGATCATTTCCGCCACCATCACTGGAACAAAACTGAGTGGTGCAACCACGGTGACATTCAGCGGAACTGGTCTGACTGCAACCATTGGAAGCGGTGGGACAGACACGACATTGCCCATCACAATAATAGTGGCTGCGGATGCCGAGCCCGGAATGCGTAGCTTGACCGTGACCACCGCTGGAGGCACGTCGGCGCCGTTTGGTTCTTTTACCGTCATTGGCCCTCCACTCATCATGGAAATCATCCCGGCCTGGGCCGCCCGCGGGACGACGGTGACCGCCGTAATTACAGGCATGAGTCTGGCCGGAGCCACGGATGCCGATTTCAGTGGAGACGAGATTACGGCCAAAATCGAAGCAGGAGGAACGGACAGCAGTCTGCCAGTGAGTATTACCATTGGCGCGAACGCCACGCCTGGAAACCGGACTGTAACTGTGAGAACGCCCGCAGGTCTATCCAAACCATTCAGCTCATTTACTGTACTCAGCGAGCCGCGAATTTCGGCCATCAGTCCCACTTCTGGTCGTCAGGGAAACGCCATTGCAGCGGTCCTGTCCGGCTCCTATCTCGCTGGAGCAACAGCCGTGCGCTTTTCGGGCAATGGTGTCACTGCCGTGATCCGGGACGGAGGGACAGAAACGGATTTGCCGATCACCATCAGCGTGGCGATAGATGCGGCGCTGGGAGAGCGCAGCATCCAGGTCACAACGCCGGGCGGCGTATCAGCACCGTTCAGCGGCTTCACAATTCGAGTCCCAGAAGTGAATTTAGGAATAATTTCCGAAAATGGCACCGTGTTGCGCAACCCTGATTCGGTTATGTACGATGTCGGATCCACGGTTGAACTGACCGCGGTGCCGGACGCCGGCTACAAGTTTGTAAATTGGGCCGGCGATCTCAGCGGATCTGAGAATCCCGTTACGATCATGCTCACCCGCAATTCCAGCGTCACTGCTATATTTAAACCATTCTTCCTCTTTGGGATTGTTTCCGATGCGAGAACCGGCGAACCGTTGCCGGGGGTAGCCATTTCGACCGGCGCATTTTCGACCACAACCGACGATACCGGCCGCTGGGAGTTCAGCGGGCAAGCAGGTCGAGGACCCGTTTTGCCCACCGGCAGTTATGCGCTCACTTTTTCGAAAACCGGTTACAGCCAGCAAACGCAATTGGTGACGTTGCCGCTTCTAGTCGATGCGCCCTTGCTGGTTCAGCTCGCTGGATTACCACAACTCGCCCTTGAACAACCGAATTTTCGTGACTTCGGGCCCGTCGCGCTCGGCGCTTCAAGCCAACTTAGCTTCACAATCCGCAACATGGGGTTTGCCGATTTGCAATCGCTGACGATTAGCAATGCAGGTCCCCACACAACCAGTTTCACGATTTTAGATCCTGCCGCTCCGACCGTCGCCCCGGGAGGCAAAACGTCTTTCACCATTGCCTTCACGCCGGTCAGCGCCGGAGTAAAGTCCAATTTGTTCCGAATTTACAGCAATGATCCGGAAAACAATCCGCTCGACCTTCAGCTCGTTGGCACAGGCAGATTGGAAGGAAAATTTGTCGGAGGCGATGTCGAAACGAGTGCCCCAAGTTTCGTCACGGCAGCATTTCGCGTGACCACCGCGGGCGGTGATGGAATCGTCTTTCCCCGCGAATCGATCGAGCGAGGTGACCTTTTCATAGTGACCGAAGACGGATCACCGCTGTCGCCGAGCGAATCCTTTTTGCAAATCGCGAGTTTTGGAGAAGTGCCCGCGGTTATCCGCACTGTATTGATGCTCGACAACAGCTTCTCGGTGGTGAGGGAGCTGCCGGCCATCAGGAGAGCCGGCCAACGCATCGTTCAGGAGGCGGTCCCCGGTCAGGAATTCGCTATCTACAGCTTTTCGGGCACAAACGTGTTGCTCCAGGATTTCACGTCTGACAAGTCGCGCTTGCTTGCAGCCATCAGTGCCATTTCCATTGGCGGGCCGAGCACGGATTTGTACGGTTCCATCGTTGACGGTTTGGGCCGGTGGAACGATTCGACAAGTTTAAGCGGAGTGACGCGCGGCTTTCTGATCGCCCTCACGGATGGCCGCGACACGGCCTCTCGCAAAACGCTGGATCAAGTGCTCAGTGCCCGCGGCGATAAACAGATTTTTACCATTGGCCTCGGATCTGAGATTGAGCCGGACAAACTCGGTCAAATTGGCAATGCCGGGTTTCTTGCGGTTGCGGAGGCCGACCTGGAATCGGCGTTCGCCTCGATTCAACAAAAGATCATTCAAGATGCGAACAGTTTTTAT
>JBFMDG010000448.1:0-6359 GCA_040754135.1 Verrucomicrobiota bacterium | reverse complement strand
GAAAAGCTAAATGCCGGCTTCCTGGCGCCGGCGTTTGGACCGGGCCGCGACGGCATGTTTGCGAGCTTTGTATTTGCTGTGGCGTTTGCGAATTTGCTGTTCAATCTTCTTCATCACCAGGTCAATGGCCGCATACAAATCGCTCTCGCAATCTTCTGCGAACAAATCCGGACCCGGCATCGCCAGGCGCACCGAGCAGGAGAATTGTCTCTCAGGACTTTTGGTGTGGTCGTGCTCGAGAGTGACTCGCGCATCAATGGCAAACCGGTCCAAATGATCCAGTTTGTTCAGGCGCCCAACCAAGTGGTCTTCAATCGCCTTAGTCAGAGTCACATTGTGCGTCGAAAGAATCAATTTCATGGCAGAATGATGCTCTCGGGGTGGCATAAAATCCAGAGAAAGGTGGAAGGAACCTCGTCACGATCTCACGCCGCTATGAGCAATTCCTTGGCTTTCTCAGGCCAAACGGCGTAGGGCTCGACCATTTCCATGAGCATGCGGGCGTTTTGCGGCGCGCGCGCATTGCCGTCGTTATTGAAAAACGCGAACACCTCTCGGCCTTGCCGCGCCTGAGTGCGCATTGCTTTTGCCCATGGCTCCAGTTCCGCGCGCGAGTAGTCATGCCGAAAACCGCCTTCCAATCCGTGGAAACGGGTGAAAACGAAATCGGCCGTCACTTCGAGTCGCATGGGCATGGCCAACGAACTGAGCCAAACCTCCGCCACGTTGTGCTCGTAAAGCAGGCCAAGCACCGCATCATCAATCCACGAGGGATGCCTGAATTCGACCGCGAATCGGTAATGTTTTGGCAACGCGTGCAGGAAAGCTTCAAGACGCGGAATATCCTTATGCAACATGGGCGGCAGTTGCCAGAGAATGGGACCGAGGTGCTTGCCAAACCCTCGCAGGCTGGCAAAAAAGTTTTTCAAAGCGCGCGCCGGGTTTTTCAATTTAATCATGTGCGTGATAAAACGGCTGCCCTTAACCACGAAAATGAATGGCTCCGGCACTTTGCTCGACCAATCCTCAACCGTTTTTGGCGTGAGCAATTTGTAAAAGCTGGCGTTGATCTCGACGGTGGGGAGGCGTTCCGCGTAAAATGGCAACAGCTTGGGCTTGGAAAGTTTTGGCGGATAAAAACTCGCGTGCCAATCCTTGTAGTACCAGCCGCTCGTTCCAACATACACCGTCCTCATGCCCGAATATACACCGGCCACCTGAAAGCGGAATACAGTGCTCGAACGACAGCATCAGGTCATGCGGCAGGGTCAAGCCTTAGCTTAGATTTGTCCGTTTTGTGATGAAGGCATGCCGCGGATTGAGCTTGAGGCAAAGCCGGGCGCTGGATTTCAATTGCTCAAGCCAGCTTTCGTTCATGACGTTGCTTTGGAATTTGTGCCGTGAGCTTGCCGCCGGTCTCTTCACCGGCTTCGTGCGGACGGCTTTGGTCATGGCCACGGGGCTGATTCTCAACTGGGGATTTCTATTGCTGTTCGTAATCGTGGCCAGCATTGAATCCTGCGCCAAGCGTCTCGATGGCCTCCGCGACGCCGGTTTTTCCCCGTATTTTTTTGTGGGCGCTTCTGTGGGATTAGTTTTTCCTGCGCTCTACGTTGTCTTGGCGCGCAAAGTCGGACGGCAAGCGACGATGCAAAAACTGTTCGAGCGCGAAGCGAAGGTCGTTGAAGCGGTCGAGTCACGTTTTGGGCCCTTGGAACCGCCCGCGCGCACTCGAGTGGCCCTCTTCGTGCCCGCGGCAAAAGCCGATGCCAAACCCGATTCGTCTGGGGTTATGCCCGATCCCGACAAGATGGACGAAGCCACCTTTCGCAAATTAATGGCGGAGATGAACACCGAAATGGGGCAAAGAAAAGTCGAGTTCGATCATCCCGGCGAAGCGATGGAAGATGCGGTGGAGCGTTGGGAAGCGTTTACAGGGCGAATTCGTTATTTCCGGATACTGCTCGTCGTGAATCTGGCCTGGTTGATATTGATGTCCGCCATCCTATTTCTGGCGTGACATTGCAGGTGAGGAGTACCGCGCACCGCTCAACCGATCACCGTCACGATGAGACAGAAATGCAGGAACCGGACCTCCATCGGAATTTTGCAGACTGGGAACGAAAGCAGCGAAATGAAGTCACGGCCCGACCACCACAGCTCGGTAAAAGCGAACGCTCTGATCAAAGGCGCTCGATTCGCGCCACTCCAGGCCACCGGAGCCCCCGTCCAGCGTGGCCGCCAAGGTCCAGTCGAGCAGATTGGCGGATCGTTCGATTCCATAGCGATAATCAATGGGGCCTTGAATAAGCAAAATCAGACTGCCTGCGGCGCTTTTTGCCGTCAGCGTAATCGGCTCATATTCACAGGCGCCAATATCAACCCCCTTTCCAACGGGACGACGGACTCCGCGTTGATCCCACGGAGGAGCGCCAAATTGCGAGCCTGCGTCAATGGCCGGGCTGCCGGGAAGCGGGAGATGGGTTGGGGTAAACCTGCCATTCGGTTGGAGCGAACCCAAACGCGCATTGACATTGGTTAAATCGGTTGAGTGCAGACCAGTCAGATTCCTTGAATTGCCAATGAGATTATGACCACCGCTGTTCATTTGCGCAGCGACATCATTGGGGAAATTGCCCGCCACAATGGTATTGCGGAAAGTAAAGTTGGAACCACCAAGCAACCCGCCACCGGAAGAAAAGGCGAACCCACCCCCCCAACCGTTTCGGTTTCTCCCATCAGCCCCACCTTCGGTTTGGTTATTTGCGATCGTGCAGTTGATCACGACGCCACCGCCGCTACTCTGGGCAATACCTCCTCCATTTGCGCTCCCGCCCAGCCCTCCCCAAATGAGTCCATACCCGCCATTGCCCCCTTTTGCTAAGTTCATCGAGAAAGTGCAATTGGTGATGTCGATCCAGCCGTCGCTGATCCACAGTCCACCTCCCGCCGCCTCGGCTCCGTGTCCCCCGCTACTCGTGCCCCCATGACCTCCCAGTCCTCCGAAAGCCGCATTTGCATGAATTGTGGAACTGACGAGATGAACCGTTCCTCCATGAATGCTAATGCCGCCGCCGTAACTCGGTGCTCCTTGAAAGTACCCGACACCTTCAACTCCACCGCCATTTCCGCCCCTGACCGCGTTTCCAGCAATAATCGAATTTGAAATGAGCAGTCCTGATCCGGAATGATGGATACCACCACCGAAAGCCGAAGTAGGCACATCGCTTCCCATCGAATACGTCGGCACATCAACTCCGGAGGCGCTGTTGCTCAGGACCAAACTCGAAATCACTTTCAGATTACCTGAATTCGCAATGCCCCCACCCCCCGGCCCGATTGCACTGTTGGCTGCAATGACACAGTTCGACAAAGTGAGATTGGCTGAATTGACAACTCCGCCTCCAGTTGCGCCAAAGCCTTCGGTGATTGTAAGACCGCTGATAAGAACATTGCCTGCCACGACCTTGAAGACCGAGAATAGATCCGCCCCGCTTACCTGCACTTGGTCCGGGCCAGGGCCAATTACAGAAAGGTCGGATTTGATCTCCGGCAGCGGCGCCTGCAAATGAATTTTTCCAAAAACATTGGAAAAGGTGATGCGACCGCCCGCAATGGAGGAGGCACCGCGCATGGCGTCTCGAAGTGTTCCAACCCCATCATCAGCCAGGCTGGTGACGAGGAAATCAGAACCCTCCTGAACTCGAACAATGGCAGGCTCAGTCCGTGCCGAGCCAAAGCGGTTTGTCACCAATAGCACGTAAGTGCCCTCATGCGCAGCTTGAGCATTTGCGATTTGCAAAGTGGAAAAAGTAGCAGAGGGAATCGGAGACTCATTCTTAAGTCATTGGAACGACAGAGGCTCGGATCCGACCACAGAGGCGGATAAAGTCAGCAGCCGACCTTTCGTGAAGGTTTGTGATTTTGCTGTTTTCAGAATCAGAGGAGCCTCCACCTTTTCGACATACGTCCTAATATATAAATCGAAAGCCGCTGGATTCGACCAGGCCGAGCTCCTCAGCAAACCGAGGTGCGCGAGGAGCAAGGGATGACCGGCTGGATAGATATCCATCGACGGTTCAGTGCAGCTGATGAGTGGGTTGGAGACTCCACTTAAAATGCACCCGCCAGCCCAAACCAATCTCGAGGGCGGTGCTGTTTCGTTCACTGGACCAATCACAAACCCCAATAGATCGTCCTTCAGTACCCCAATTGCCTTTTCCTCAAAAGAAACGACCACCAGGTTGGTCGGATTTTGCGAGAGATATGGAAGAAATTCCGTTGGAATGCTCGCCTGAGGAATCCCAACGTCCGCCAATAGCGGGAACTCCGCTGTGCCATCGCCGCGAAATCGCGCAACATACAACCGGAGATCTTTCTCGAACGCGGATGATTTCCGGAGACCCAACGCGACCTGCGTCAATCGACCGCTTCTTCCGACTCGAACCGTTTGACCATTGGCATTGCCGAAACTGGAATTAAAGAACAAGGATACGGGCACTGCCTGATCCAAATCGGCTTCATTAAGTACCCCGGATTGAAATCCCTCCTGAACAGTTTGCAAGCCCATCAGGCTCCCCTCTTCTGAACGCGGCTGCCTCGCTCCTTCGGATCTTCCTGCTTCCGACACGGCCGACGTTGCGTTTTGGCTTTCGTGGCCAGGATTCAACTCGCCAATGGGAAGGATGCTTTCCGCCTGAATCGATCTCGACAACATCACGAGACCCGCAATGATGAACCAGCGTTTCTCCAATGAACCAAACCAAGCCATAAAAGGTTCCGATCGTTGTCCTTCTCCCAGAATTCGGAGTTCTGGTCAATTCCATTGCTCGATTACAAGTCCGTGCTTAATCTCCTCGATATGAAATCGTTTTGGTCGCGGCATTTGCCATTTTGTCTGCTTTCCGCCGCTCTGATGCTCTCCAGCCTGAATCTCCAATCGGCCGACCATTGGCCCGAGGCCGCCAAACTCCCGCCGCAGACCGGCTGGCCCGATCCGCTGCGAATGTTTGACGGTTCCCGCGTGGCTACGAAAGAGGATTGGGAAAAGAAACGCCGGCCTGAACTCAAGCAGTTGTTTCAGCATTACATGTACGGCCAGATCCCGCCCAAACCGCAAAAAGTCGATTTCCAAACTCAGATTGTGGACAAAAAGTTTCTGAACGGCAAAGCGACTTTGAAACTGGTCACGATTTCCTTCGGCGTTCCCGCACCTCGCATCGATCTGATGTTAATTGTGCCGAACCAAACCGGGCCCGCGCCGGTATTTCTCGCCATGAATTTTTGCGGGAACCATGCGCTGCTGGATGACCCGCGCATCCCGCTGACGCGTGGCTGGCTTTATAGCAGTTGCAAAGGCTGCGTGGACAATCGCGCCACAGCAGCGGCGCGCGGTGCGCAATCCGCCGATTGGCCCATCGGTGAAATCATCGAGCGGGGTTACGCGTTGGCCAGCTTTTGCAGCACGGATGTCGATTCGGATCGCGCGGATGTTTCCGATGGCGTGCATGCCTGGCTCGCCCAACAGAGGAGCGGTTCAACCGCCAATGCGCCGACGCATCACCGCGGTTGCATTGCCGGTTGGGCTTGGGGCTTTCATCGGTGCATCGATTATCTGGTGACCGATGCCGACCTCGATTCAAAACGGATCGCGGCGGTGGGTCATTCGCGCAACGGCAAAACGGCGCTGCTGGCCGCAGCCTTTGACGAGCGGATTGCGCTGGCGATTCCGCATCAGGCGGGTTGTGGCGGCACGGCCCCGAGCCGCGGCAAAATTGGCGAGTCGGTCAAACAGATCAATGACCGGTTCCCTCATTGGTTCAACGCGGAATTCAAAAAATTCAACGAAACACCGGAACGGCTGCCGTTCGATCAGCATTGTCTTGTGGCATTATGCGCGCCACGGCCGGTGCTGCTCTCGAATGCGATTGAAGATCAATGGGCCAACCCGAGTGGACAGTTCGAGGTGCTGCGCGCGGCCGAACCGGTTTATCAATTCCTCGGCGCGGGTGAATTAGGGGCAAGGGAAATGCCGGAACTCGGAAAGCTTATGCAGACGCCGCTGGGTTATTACATTCGCGCCGGCAAACATTCGATGACCGCAGACGATTGGCGAATCTTCCTCCAATTTGCCGATCGGCACTTCCGAAAAGGATTATAGCATTTCGATCCGTGCGAGTGCGGGCAGCATCTCCGCCATTATTCCATGCGGTAAAAAATCAGCGTCTGCGACCCCAAAGTAACGGTGAGTTCGTCATCGGTCGCGATGCCCATGAATTCGTGCTGTTTTCCATTGCTGTCCGTGATCGTGATTTTGTAAGTGCCGCCTTCATTTTTCCATTCGCCTTCCCCCGAGAAAA
>JBFMDG010000447.1:0-6366 GCA_040754135.1 Verrucomicrobiota bacterium | reverse complement strand
CTGATTCTCGCTAATGAACGCTAATCGGGGAGGCTCCTTCAGCCAACCTGGAGGGTTGCCAGACAGTAGCCGGAGGTCGAGCCCGCGAAGACCTCCGGTCAACCGGCCAAAAAATCATGCACCCGGGAAGGGTGCCAGAGTCACCTTGAAAACCACCGCTAATGGCATTACTTTGAGGCCGGATGAGAAGGATGTGGGTCGCCAGTATCTCGGACGAATCCGCGCGTGTGATACCATCTTGGCAACGCGTCGCAATCATCGGCGCAGCGGTACCGGCGTTTCTCTTTTTCCCCTTGGGATTGGCAATGCTTACGATGACTGGTCAGCAGCTCGTTTTTGGTTTCGATGACCAGCCAATTGGAGCGATGCTTTTGGGATTCGGATTGGGTTTCGTGGTGGTGCTTGCGGCATTCGTTTTCGTATGTGGGCGCATTTGGAAGGGCGCGATTCGCATCCCAGTTATTATCATCACAATCGCCGCCGTTATTGATCTGTTCGCCGTTCCGGTCGCCCGATGGATTACGCAACGAGTCGAGCACCCGGAGAGATACTCTGTAAATGCGCCCTCCGTTAAGCCGTAGCCATTACATACTCATGACTGACCCACTCCCCACTGAAGAGCAGCGGAAACAATTGGGCGAGTTGATGCACAACGCATTCATTGAGCTTCGCCGCTTCAATGGCGAGCAAGCGCATGATTTGGCGTACGCCTTTCACAACCTTCCGATGGAGATTTATGGATGGGGCACCTGGAGCATCGTTGGCACTCGTGGCCGGTTGTTACACTACCAGAAGAAGCACAGCCAGAATCTTGGCGTCGATTACGTCGCGTTGTTTGACAAGATTTACGCACCGTCATCCCGCGCTGCTGAGCACACCATGACCGACAAAATCAAAATGCGAGACGGAGACACCATGTTGATCATGGTGAAGGATGGGGCGGTGGTTCATTTCACACCAAATATGAGTTTGCCACATGCGGAGTTCGTCCGGCGCACGACCGGCCAATTGCCGGAAGGCGCGTGGGTGGGGACCGTATCAAGGCTTGAGGGGGAGGTGGTGGCAATCAGTTCGAAGCACTTTTTCGGTTACCAACTCCCCGGCCCGGATTGGGTCCAGAACGCCGTGCAAGAGAGATTCGAGTGAGTTAGCTTCTCGGCCGTCCCTGGCGGAACTTGAACCAATGTCCGGCGACCCGCATGCGTGAAACAAATCCGCGCGAATTCGCTAAATTCGGTCTCCCATTCGCTTGACCGCATTCGATTGAGTCACGTTCCATTTTTCTGTCCCTCATCTTTCTGTCAGCCCCAGAGGCAGGCAAAATCATGGGAAGGTTAAACCGCTAATTTTCGCTAATGGACGCTAATTGGGAAACGGTTCGCTTGAATCCGGGCGATGGGTGTATTAGCTTGGAGCCGATGAGAAGGATGCGGGCCATCATTTCTGGTGAGGGCAAATTTGATTTCGCCTGTTCAGTTTCACGATGAATAAGCGCACCGTTCAGATAGGTATCCTGCTGCTGCTGGCGGCGTATGTCGCCTCATACCTCCTCTGCCGAAAGATCTACGAAACTCGGGACGGCGAGTTCATCACTCTCTACGACGAGGACTCTGTCATTGCGCTGGGCGCGCATTTCATTCATGCGCCACTGATTGTGGTGGACGGCGCTGTAACCGAAAGAAGAACGGAGGTAGGCAATTGGCGCGAGCCTCTTCCACCGGAGATGATCGAACGCGTGCGCACGCAAAAGGTCGATTGAGTTTCTGCGCGCGTCTCATGAAAACGATTGAGTCCAGCGAACCTGACGGAGGGCCGAGGGGGGCGACGATCAAGCTGGAGGGCGTTGAACTTCCGCGCATCCCCTTCGGAAAAGAGTTTGACGATGGGGCCAAAGCTTTCGGCGCGTGCCCCGATTGCGCTGCTCTTCTGGACGAGTTCCACGAATTTCCTTGTGACATTGAGGAGTGTCCGGACTGCGGCGGGCAGCTCATTGGCTGCGGCTGCTTGATCAAGCGGCCACCCGAGCCGCAGTTGCCACCGCCACCCAGAGTGCCAGACCCGAACCAGATGGAGCTTGGACTATGATTTGGAACTGCCATTCACTTATTCATGTGGTTGCTCAGCCGGTCGTTGATGCATTAGATGCTGGACTTGAAGATTGGCGACCGTTATCCGTGGGCGGAGCGCAAGCAACCGCACAACGGTGGCAGACCCGAGGGCGGCGCGGCGGACGGCGAGGGTTACATGGAGTGCCCGCACTGTCACAAGGACGCATTCTTGCACGTGCTTGTCCGTGATGACGTCATTGTCGGCGTTGAGCCAGATGCGACGAAATCGGGATACATTCCAGATTGAGCGGCCTGGGAGGTGACATGCGCACGCCCCAGGTTCTCAAGCACATCGTCGGCGTGATGGCAGTTATCGTCGTGTGGCAATTCGTCATGCGGCCAGCCTTGCGAAACACGATGGGATTCGACGAAATTGAATGGCGTGGCGAGAAATTCAAGCTCAAGCAGAAGTATCTCGACTACGAGGAATATAAGAGCGACATCGACCAACTGGCTGCGAACGAAGTGGAGCGTGTAAAGCGGTTCATGCTGGCCCTCCGCGTTCCCCTGTCCACGCGTTCTGAAGCGGATTTGAGGCAATCCCTTCGTCAGATGAGGTTCCCCGGCTTTGGTAGCAGTTCCGCGGGAGCGGTGAAGGACGAACATGGCGATCGGTACATTCTGAATGAATACGAGATTCCCCAGAAGCACGAACGGAGGACGTTGCTCTATCGAGTTGAGCCGGACGGGTCTTGCCGGTTGGTCGTTGACGGCGTTTCCGTTGACCATCTCAATGACCACACGCTTGGCAATCGCGAGGTCAAGGTCGAGGATGGGAAGCTGAGGCATTATTTTGACAGCAAGGTGTATCGAGAGATTGCTTTGGAGACACCACGATAACACCCTTTCAAGCAGTTTCGCGCGCCGCGTGAGTCGAGAGAGTGATGTGCTGCTGACAGAAGAATTTCGGGCAGAAAGATGAGAAGGTGAACCGGCAACCGGCGCTGACAAACGCTAATCGGTGAGTGGGAACAGGTAACCACGGATAGACACGGATTCACACGGATAAGCCAAAGCACTGCTTGAATGCGATCGGTGAGGGCGTTACGTTTGAGGCCGGATGAGAAGGATGTGGGCAATCCTGTAAAGCTAGGAATTCAATGAAGCACTTCACTGCCGTGTTGTTGCTGCTCGCCGGGGTACTATGCACATCGGCGAAAATGGTCCCTGACCGCCTGGAGTTTGATTGCTGGTTTTACGGGCCGGGCGGCAACTACGGAGTTCAACAGTGGAGCAGCCTCGGTGATCCAGATGATGCATGGACCGTGTTCGCCTTCGCTGACCATTTTTGGAGATTACCGTTTCGTTTCACCCACGTGTTTGTCTGCCTTATCATCGGTGTTTTGGGAATCTCCTTTTTATTATATGTTTGCCGCCAGCGCAGTTCCCTCAGCAGAAGGAAGGTCGGCCGTTGAACAACGCAATAACCAAGTGGCTGTTGCGGCTTGGGGTGCTGGTCGGTTATACGGACTATTGTTTGACGCTGGAGATATTGCCAGCCAACCAAACGGCTGCCTGACTCGCTTATGGCGCATATTCCCGGAAAAATTGTAGTCGGCTCGGAGGTGGCGATTCAAACCCGCCGGGCCCAGGCGGTGGATCCGCGGCTCGCGGCGGAGATCCGGCGTGTTTGCGAGGCGTGCGCGTGCATCGCCGCCTGCTACCTGCTGGATGCACGCAGGCCTGCGACCGGCGAAACAGCTTTGTTGATCGCCACAACGCTTGATGGCGGGTCAGCGGACATGGATGCGGTGGCCCAACAGTTCCAGGCGATGCTGCGGCAGTTTCCCGCGCAGGCGGCGAGAACGTACATCATGTCTTCCGCGGGATTCGTTGCCACCTACGCCGGTTCGGAGTTCTATGTCCGCCGAAGCTCCTGAAATGCCGGAGCGAATTTGTGAGGCGCCATGTATTGGATGTTTACTGGCTATTTGTTGAGCTTTTATGCCGCTTTGACGGCATGCGCGATATTCGAGCTTCCGACTCACCCCAAACCGCTCCTTGGTGCCGCCGCCTTTTTTCTGATCATCCCCACGGTCGTTGCCGTCATTAGCATGGAATCCATACTCCTGGCTCCAAACGCCTGGCATCGAGCCATCCGCGACGCGCTCGCTCGCGGGCGTTTGACGAAGCGTTACGTCATCTTCAGTGGCGTCGTCACCGGGCTTGTCGTCATCATCTTTGGCGTGGGAGCTTACTTCCTTTCCGGCTTTCTTGAATCAAGACGAGTGGACGCTTTTGGGCCGATTGCCCTGGCAATGCTGTTGCTTGTCGCGTTGTCGCCGATTGTGCCGGGTTATTGGTTGGTTTGCCAAGGGCGCACGCCATGAGCTGGCTGGCAAACCAAGGCGGGTGATTTTCAGGTGCCACAATTCAAACTCGGGGTACCGTTCCGTTGGCAGTTTGGGATCCTGCGTGACAGGGGCGTTTGCTGACGGTCCAACTCAATATGAGCACGTCATTGGCGTTGACGATTTTCGCAGTTGTTTGCGTTGTGGCTGCCGCCTGTCTCGCCCGGCGGCATTTATGCGCCCGGCGCGGCTTGCGCAGGGTGTTCATGGGACTTTTCCTGGCTGCCATTGCCGGCGTGGCGGTCGCCCAGTCATCCACCTTGGTTGCGGCGCGGGTGTTGTCACTGCCGATGCTGGCCGGGGTGGGTCTCGTCATTTGGGGCGTTTGTCTTGAGAAGACCCGGGGACATGATGCCGCATAGAGCCGTAACTATTCAGTAGGAACAGAAATTCAACCACGGATGGACACCGATGGACACGGAGGCACGGAGTGGGATATTCCCCCAATCTGTGGGTTTCCTGAATCGGTGGACATCAACATTTTTCTATCCCTCATCTTTCTGTCAGCCCGGGGGGCAGGCAAATCATGCAGACGGGGACAGACGCGAATTTCGCGAACAGGCGCGAATTGGTGAACACTCCAGACCCCAGACACCTCGAACGCATCACGAATCACGCTTCACGGTGCGTCATTTCGCCGTTGACGATTTGACCGGCAAATTAGAAGGTGGAAAGTCTTGAGTGACGCGATGAAAACGGTGCTGTTTGTTTGCACGGGGAATATCTGCCGCAGTCCCATGGCGGAGGCGCTGTTCCGGCGCGCCGTCGAGGGACGCGGGGAGTATCGCGTGCTTTCGGCCGGGGTGGGGACGATGAACGGGCAGCCGGCGAGCGCCTATTCGGTGCGGGCGCTCCAGGAGCGGGGCCTCGATTTGTCGGCGCACCGCAGTTCGATGATCACGGCGCAGATGGTGCACGAGGCCGATTACATCTTCGGCATGACGCACAGCCACGTGGACGCGATCACGCTGTTGTATCCGCAGGCGGCGGAGAAGACGTTCCTGCTGCGCGAGTTTGACGAAACGCTGGAAGAATTTGAGAAGGATCTGCCGGACCCGATTGGCGGCTCGTATGACGTGTATCTGGCGTGCCGCGACCAGATCGAGCGGACGATCCCGTTGTTGGTGAGATTTGTGGAACATGACCATGCCAGTATGAATGGAGCGATGATTGCAATCGGCGCGGACCACGGCGGTTTCGCGTTGAAGGAAGAATTGAAGGGTTATCTGCAAGGCCGCGGGTTCCGCGTGACGGATTTCGGCACCGACTCCGCGACGTCCACCGATTACCCGGATTTCGCGCAGGCGGTGGCCAACAGCGTGGCGCAGGGGCAGTCGGCGCAGGGGTTGTTGGTCTGCACGACGGGAGTGGGGATGAGCATCGCGGCCAACAAGGTGCCGGGCGTGCGCGCGGCGCTGGTGTTTGACGAAACCATGGCGGCGGCGGCGCGCCAGCATAACAACGCGAACATCCTGTGCCTCGGCGGCAAGCACACGACGCCCGAACAGGCCAGGAAAATGGTGGACGCCTTCCTGACGGCGCAGTTCGAAGGGGGCCGCCACGAACGACGGGTCAACAAAATGGAAACTGGAAGTCTCTCGGATTTGAAGTTGCGCGCGGTGGATCCGGCGGTGGCCGAAGCGATTGAAAAGGAACGCCGCCGCCAGCA
Source organism: Verrucomicrobiota bacterium (assembly GCA_040754135.1). Classification (GTDB taxonomy): domain Bacteria; phylum Verrucomicrobiota; class Verrucomicrobiia; order Limisphaerales; family SIBE01; genus JBFMDG01. Next base: position 238 of record JBFMDG010000447.1, on the reverse strand, counting down.
GGAGAACATCGAATTGATCGCCAGCGAAAACTTCACCAGCCCGGCCGTGATGGAGGCGCAAGGCTCGGTGTTGACGAACAAATACGCCGAGGGTTATCCCGGCAAGCGCTGGTACGGCGGTTGCGAGAACGTCGATGTGGTCGAGCAACTGGCCATCGACCGCGCGAAGCAATTGTTCGGCGCGGAACACGCCAACGTGCAGCCGCACTCGGGCAGCGGCGCGAACATGGCGGTCTAT
>JBFMDG010000446.1:0-6381 GCA_040754135.1 Verrucomicrobiota bacterium | reverse complement strand
TCTTCATCGCCTCGATTCAATTTCCAGAGCGCATCGGCCAGGTAACCCCGCAAGGGAGCATGCAATGGTTGTCGAGCCACCGCTTTCTGAAGGACGGCAAGCACCTCGTGGAATTGGCTGCGACGCTCGTGAGCTTCGACCAGTTGCATGATCGCCAGGGCGTAGCCGCTATTGATCTGGAGCGCCGTTTCGAGAGCGGCAATTTCGTCCGCGAGATTCAACCGGGCCTTTTGCACACGCGCCAGATCGAGCCAAATCCGCGGCAGCAACGGAAACCGATCGGCAGCTTCGCGAGCCAATTGCAGGGCTTCATCCAGAGACCCCATCTCCAACAGTTGCTCTACCAGGGCCGACCAGGCATGCCAGAGATCGGGCCGTTCTTTTAATGCCAGTCGCAGCGATTCGAGCATCGTTTCCGGCGAGAGAACGGGATGAGCCACATCGCGAAAAGCCAGGAGGCCATCGCCAAAAACCACTTGCCGGATCAACTGCTGCTCGATGAACGCGAGGGCTTCTTTGCGCTCGGTTTCGGTGACGCATAATGCCACCAGCGCGTTGATCGCGAATTCGGTATCGACCGAGATTTCGAGCGCTTTACGAAAGGCTTTTCGCGCTTCCGGCACGTTGCCCATGAGTTGGAACACACGCCCGCGCGTGCAATAAGTACCCGGACTTTCTGGCTCGAGTTTCAAGGCCAGTTCCAGGTGCAACGCAGCTTCTTCAAACTGGCGCAATTCGCCCAGCACCAGCGCCAATTCCCGCAAAGTCCAGGCATTGTTCGGATCGAGCTCGAGCAAATGACGCACGATGGGCTCGGTGGCGGGCAGATTCTCGGTCCGCAACCAGTCCAGCCAAAGTTGATGCAGCAGGAAATGATGCGGAAACTGGCGGCAGGTTTTCTCGAGATACTCCAGCGTCGCGGCCACACCATTGGCCTCGGCGAGCAAGTGAGCCACGGCGCGATGAGCTTGAAAATCCAACGGTTCCTGCTCAAGGACCTGCTGCCACAGCGCCAGCGCCGCCGCGCGGTCGTGCCGATATTGGGCCACGGAAGCACCGGTGCGCAACCAGGCCAGTCGATGGCATTTGCCTTCCGCCTCTTTCACCAGTTGCTCCGCTTTCTCCATTCGTCCCCAACGCGCATTGACTTCCGCAGTGAAACAAAGGAGCTCTCCATCCTCAGGCCGCAGGGTGATGGCCTGGTCGAGCAAAGCGAAGGCTTTGGCCGGTTGATCGAGGATTTCGTAAGCCCAGAAGAGAGTGCAGGCCGGTTGGCCGGAGCGAGCGCCAAACCGTTGGAATCGATCGTGCAGATGGACGAGCGCCTCCTCGGTGGTTTTCAAATGCCGCGCGGCCGAGAACCAGGCGCGGAAAAATCCCTCGCGCTTGTCTTCCAAACAGGCCGCGAATCGATACAATTCTGTAGCCTCCTCGAGGCGGCGTTGCGCCCAACGAATATCCCCTAAAATAGCGAAGGACAAGGCATCGACAGGCCGGCGGCGGAAAGAGCGCTCGAGTAATTTTTCGGCGAGCGGATATTCCCGCGCGTCGGAACGCAATTCCTGCGCGTATTGGGCGAGCAGGGCCGGATCCACCTGTTTTTCGGCGCAGGCTCGCTGAAGGAACTCGAGGAGGCTCGCGCGCGGCCCGCCCCGAAACGCGCTCACTTTGGCCAATTGCAAATTGGCGTCGTGCGGATAGAGCTCGAGCAGTTTATCCAGACAACGCAGCACTTCCGCATTGTTCGAATCGTAAGTGGCCAAAGCGCGGCGCGCCTGCCAAGTAATGGGATGTTCAGGCCAGCGCTCGGCCAACTGTTCCAGCGCACATTGCCCCGTCGCGCGATCGTGGAGATGCAGGTTCAATTCGAGGCGATGGAACAGATCGTATTGGGCTGCGTCGGGCAGATCCAGATCGCTGATCCGATCGCTCTCTTCACGAGGAACCAGCGCCATTGCCCGGGGCCCGCTGGATCGCTGATGTTTCAGAAAGGGTTCGGAAACGACTTCAACAACAGAACGCTGCCAGGGATCGCGCAGCAACAGAGTCTGTTCACAAGCGTCGTAACCAATCACCGCCTGCATGTGGCCTTGACCGGTGCCGACGGTGGCCAGGGCGAAGGGCACGTGGCGATCAATCAATTGCACCGCGGTTTCCCAGGTGAGCCTGAATTCGCGCACGGCCCAGCCGTGGTTCTCAGCCCATTGCCGCTGCAGAAAAATGGGGGTGCCGTCGTAGCAAATCGCCTCCGCGAGCGCGAGGTGTTCGGCCGGCTTGTTCCAAAAACGAACCAGCGCGGCCACCGTGGCGGGCGCGCAAGTCTGATGATGCTGCCGGACAAATTGCACCGGCAACTGCACGCGCCCGATTTGCTTTTGGGCATCGAGTTGATCAGCAAACTTCCGCGACCACGGCGCATCAATTTGCCGCGCCAGTTCCGCCGCGCTCGCAAAATCCTTCCGCAGATAAGCCAGGCGCATTCGCTGGCGACCCACCCAATCCGCGCCAGGTTTTTCCAGGAGCGGCGCGAGCTGCACAAAACGATCGAGCGTACCGGCGGCTGCGTCGTATTGGTGCAATTCCATTTGCAGAACAAATAACTGCGCCAGCACGGGCGCATTCTCGAGCTCGGCCGCGGCCTGATTGAGGAGGATCAATGCTTCGTCATCACGTCCGAGCAATTGGAGCAGGTGCGCCGCCGATTGCACCGCAGGCCGGTACCAACTGCCATTGACACGCTTCAAACCTTTCTGCACTGCCTCCAGCGCCTCATCGTACCGGTCTTCGGTTTCGCGGAGGAAGGCTTCTTCCACGCGAATCCAGGAATGATCCGGCGCGAGTTGCAAGGCCTGGGCGAGGAGTTTTTCCGCGGCCTGAAAATCGCGCAGCAGGCAAGCACAGCGGCATTGCAACGCGAGCAGATCCGCGCGCGTTGGCGCTTCGGCCTCGGCCAGGAGATTTCCATTTCTCAGCCGGTGCCAGGCGGCGAGCGGCCCGCGCAACTCCAACGAGATCCAGGCATGGAAATAGACCACCTCCGGATGCCGCGGCGCCAAGCGCCAGGCGCGCAGGTGAAGTTTGCGGGCGAGCTGAGGCGCCCCGATGTTGTTGGCAAGTCGCCCCGCCAACAAGCAGGCCTTCACCCCTGTCCAGCGGGCTAAGGGACCGGCCGCGGCAGCTTTTTGATAGGCGGTGAAACTGCGGCCGGATTCGTACAGTTCCCTGATTTCAGCCAGTAACAGAGCCGGAATCGCCAGCCGGCTGGTTTCATTCGAGTGGATGAGCGCCATGACTCCAAAGTGATGATACTTGATGCGTTGCTCTCCGGAGCAAACCGAAGCCGGACGGCAAAGTCAAACCACTTCAAACGAACTCGCTGAGCATGCCGGCAAAAAGTTAAGCTGAATTTCTCCTTTCAAATGAACTCAGTTCAGAAGCACCAGAAATGGTGCGAAACGGGATTCATCGTTCCTTAAATGTTTCTTGAAAATTTGACACTGTTGCAGTGTCATCCTCGCAAGGTATGAACTCACTCTTCCGGGTCTTCGTTTGGATTCCATCCTTTCTTCTCATTCTGATTTCAGCGTGTTGCCTGGCCGCGCCGCCGAATGATCGGTTCGCCGACGCCATTCTGCTGGAAACACCGGACTACTCGCCGACGAGCATCGCCCTCGAAGGCGACACCACCGGAGCAACCCTCGACGAAGGTGAGACCAACAACGGGACGCTCGCCGAATTCGGCGCCGGCGGAACGCTCTGGTGGAAGTGGACTGCGCCTGAAATTGCCGATGTGCAACTGGCGCTCACCAACACTCACCTGGAAACGCTCGTCGGCGTGTTCACAGGCGAGAATGTGTCGCGCCTCACGACCGCGGTGGCGCCGGCCCCGGCACAAGCGGCTTGTGAAGAGAGTTTTTGCTGGCACGCCGGCCAGGTGGAATTTCGCGCCGCCAAAGGTCAGACCTACTATTTTGCTGTGATGCCATATCCCGGCAGCCCACGATCGATCGGTGTGTTTGCAGGCACCTTTCAGTATTTGCCATTCAATGATCAGCAACGCATTTCATTGACCGGAGAATCGGTGAGGGTAAACGGCAATAATTATGGAGCGACCACTGAGCCGGGCGAACCCGACATCAATGGCCGATCGATGTGGTATTCCTGGACCGCGCCTGCGGCTGGCGTGCTGCGCGCGCGGGTTTCGAGTTTGGCCTTCATTCCTTGCGTGCGCGCGTTTCGCGGCGATCGGGTGGACGCGCTCACGGTGCTGGCCGCGAGCGGGTTTGATAGCGGCAACATTTACGTTTCCGCGAACGAGCGCATTGAAATTGCGGTGACATCGGGTTGCACGTGGAACGGCGGAGTTTGGGGGCCTTACACTCTGGCAGTGGACTTTCGCGTGCCCCGCCCTGCTTCAGCCAATGATGCCTTTGCCAGCGCGTTTCCGATCGAACCGTTTCCTTATCTGTTCGAAGGCAACCTGCAAGGCGCGACGCGTGAACCACGCGAGCCGACCGGCCCGGTTCCTTTGGTGGCGCCTGAAACTTTGTGGTGGAGATTTTCCGCTTCTGAGGTGGGCGTTCTCACGCTCGCAGCCACGGCCGAAGATCGTCCACCGATCCTCCACGCATATCGAGGCACACTGCTGGAGAATCTGGAATGGTTGACTGTTTCGGATGGGGGCATTCTCCATTTGCAGAGTGCGCCGGGAGAAACCTATTGGATTCAACTTTCGCAATCACCCGTGGTGGGAGACGTGGATGAATTCACCTTGCGCGCGACCTTTATGGCCAAGCCGGGCTCGGATGATTTCAGCAAGAGCATCCCGCTGGAAGGCCTGCAGCAGAGTGTTTGGACCGCGTTTCTCGACGCGACCATCGAGCCGGGAGAACCGATTGAAAATCCCCAGACCAAACAAAGTTTGTGGTGGTCCTGGGCCGCGCCTGCGGATGGCCGGGTTTGGTTGAATCCGGCGACGGTGCTGCGGAACGGGACCTATTCTTCGGCTATGATCTCTCTCTGGAACGGGCCGGTTGTTGACCGACTGTTGCGCGTACCGTTTCGGCAGGAGGTTTCCGGCGGTCCTATTTTATTCGGGGTTAAGGCGGGTGTCATTTACCACTTCCAAGCGTGGACCACCACAACCGGTTTTGAGCCGACGGGATTTCAATTCACGTTTACGCCGTTTGGCCCGCTCGAGAACGATCATTTCCATCAGGCCATTCCGCTCAATTCGCTGCGAGGCAGTTCCCTTCAATCCATCATCGGCGCCACGCGCGAAATCAACGAACCCGTCCATCGCTCGGGCACCTCGAATAAAAGTCTTTGGTGGCGATGGCATGCGCCCATCAATTGCTCCGCCGCCAATGTGATCAACGGTTTCGGCACGTTGAATAACGTCACGCTTGCGGTTTACCAGGGTTCCAGCGTGGATACGCTCCGTCTCGTTGGCAAAGGGACCGACGTCGTCTTCTTCGAGACCAACGCCACCGAGCCATATTATATCGCCGCCGAAGTGCCGTCCCGATTCGACGGAGATATCGAGATCAAAATCTTTCCCGCGGGCTCTATTCCCAGTTCCCGGGCGATCGCGGGAAATCTGGTCAAGAATCCAAGCTTTGAAATGTTCACGGATGCCGGCTTTACAGATTGGAGCGGCGGCAGCGGCGGTCATATCAATGAAAGTGCCCCGGACGGTGTGAACTTCGCCTTCTTCAACGGTTCCATGTGGCAGGACATTCCGACCATTCCGGGTGAGCCGTATCGACTTCGATTTAGTTACGCAAACGAACAGGGATTCGACACGATCATGAGCGTTCGATTTGGCGGAAAGGAAGTTGGGCTCATTCGCCTTCCGTCCTATGCCGCCGGATGGGACGTCGCCGAATTGATGCTGACTGCAACCGAAAATATTTCGCGCCTTGAATTCATTGGCGCCGGGTTTCTCATCAGCGTGGATCAGGTGAGCCTGGTTTGGATGAATCAACCGCCGCTCATCCTGAAACATCCGGCAAAAGCCACGGCGTATGCGGGAGCTTCGGTCAGTTTCCACGCGGGAATCACCGGGGCCGAACCGATCTGGCGGCAATGGCTCTTCAATGGTGAACCGATTCCCGGGGCGAATGAAGCGTCGCTCAAGGTTGAGAGGGCGAAGGCGGAAGATGCCGGCAACTATTCTGTGCTGGCCACAAATCGATTTGGCAAAGCGACGAGCGCCCCGGCCGTATTGACGGTGCTGAGTCCCGCCAGTCCGGAAATCGTGTTGCAACCGCAAGGAGATTATGTGTTCGCCGGCCAATACGTGGCGTTGCACGTCGTCGCGGTGGGCACGCCTCCGCTGCGGTATCAATGGTTCAAAGAGGGCCAGCCAATTGCGGGTGC
>JBFMDG010000445.1:0-6401 GCA_040754135.1 Verrucomicrobiota bacterium | reverse complement strand
ATCGTCCGAGACTTTGATGCGGTTTTTGTTTCTGGCGGCCGCTCGTTTGACGAAAGGGTTCGAGCCGAGTTGGATCGAGTTTCGTTCGAGGTGATTTACGCGGCAGAAAATGTCTTTGTCGGTGAAACGGGCGGTTTGCGGCTGCTGCAGGAAAACGGACTTTCCGGATGGGTGGTCGATTTGGGACAGCGCCAGCTAAAGATTTCGAACGGCGTACGGCGATGGATTTTTCCTCGAGATTTCGCGCAACTTCCGCTCCGGGAAGATCGGCCCGAGGAAAACATCGAGGAACAACGAAAGCGGCTTCGGGAATTTGTCGTGACCCATCTGCGATCGTGTATCGACGGAACGCCTCCCGCGCACTCGGGGTTGGTTCTGGCGCTGCCATGCAGGATTCACGATGACTGCCGAATCGAGGGCTCTTCGTACATTGGAATGGCCAGTGATCATGCCTTGCCGATCGAGATCGCGATTGCTGCCGGTTTTTCCAACCACCCTGTCTTCTTGCTCAACGATGCCGAACTCGCGGCGTGGAGCGCGCGATATGATCCGCGTGTTTCTTCAGAGAAAAAAACGCTGGTGTTGACGCTCGGTTTTGGCGTCGGCGCCGCTCTTCTGTTGCCATGTCGTTAATTCTCTTTCTCAGCCCTCACCTCGATGACGCCGTTTTTTCGTGCGGCGCGCGGATATTACGCGAACGCGAGGCGGGCCATCGTGTGGTGGTCGCCACTATTTTCAGCCGAGGAGGGAGCGATCGACGCAGCGTTTCGATTTATTTAGAGCGCCGCGCCGAGGATGAAAAAGCGTTGCGCAAGTTTGGGGCGGAGCCTTTGTGGTTGGATCTGGCCGATGCGCCATTTCGCAATGTCTATTACCGTTCGTTCCGTGAGATCGTTCTGGGCTGGTCGCCGAAAGATCGTTTGGTGATTTCCAAACTCGGTTCGACCCTCGACGAGACCGTCCGCAAAATTAAGCCGGAGCGGATGTACTGGCCGCTGGCGGTGGGCACGCACATCGATCATCGATTGACTTTTCGAGCGGCGCTCGCGTTCGCCAATTCCGCCGCGGAAACTATTTTTTACGAAGATCGCCCTTACGCTTTGGTTCGAGGGGCCGTCCGTTTGCGGCTGAAGCAAATTGAAGCTGACGTTGAGGAAAGCAGGCTTGCCGCTGATTTTGAGGATGGCGATCTTGCGGAACTTCGGGAACGCTTTTGCAAAAGCTTTCGCAAAGCGCCTTATGTGCAGCGTTATCTGCCGCCCGGTCTCGAAGGCGAGATTTGTGTGCAACGCATTTCGCATTGCCTGTCCTCGCACCGGCGGCCCCGGTTGTGGACGGCGGATCCGGAAGTGGAGATTGCCGACGACTGCTGCGCCAGGACGGTGCTGCAAGCGGTGCGCTGTTATCGCACGCAGATCGATGATTTTTTTGGCGGAGCAGAAGGCTGGCGAGTGTCCAGCCGCGAATATGCTCGCGCGCTTCGATTTGCCACCGCCCCGCTGGTGGAAAGATACTGGCGGCTTGAACCGAAACCAAAACCGCGTTCCCATTAAAGAAATCCATTCTATGAGTTTTACCTACCCCTATGCGCGACCGGCGTTGACCGTGGATTGCGTCGTGTTCGGCTTTGATGAGGGCGAATTGAAAGTGCTGCTCATCGAGCGCGACCTTGAACCTTTCGTCGGCAAATGGGCGTTGCCCGGCGGTTTTGTGCGTGTGGACGAAACGCTCGATGACTCTGCGCGGCGCGAGCTCCGGGAAGAAACCGGTCTGACCGACGTGTACCTCGAACAGCTTTATTCGTTTGGCGAGATCGAACGTGATCCGCGCGAACGCGTCGTGAGTGTCGCCTATTACGCGCTCGTCAAACTCAGCGATCACAAGGTCAAAGCCGCTACCGACGCACGGGATGCGGCGTGGTTTCGCGTTTCCAAAGTGCCGTCGCTGGCCTTCGATCACCGGAAGATTTTCGGTGTGGCGCTGCAACGGTTGAAAGGCAAGGTCCGGTATCAGCCGATTGGCTTCGAGTTGTTGCCGCGGAAATTCACCCTTTCCCAATTGCAGCATCTTTACGAAGCCGTCCTGGAGGTGGAGCTCGACAAACGCAACTTCCGCAAAAAGATTTTAAGCATGGGGTTGCTCGTTCCGTTGAAGGAATACAAAGCCGATGCCGCGCATCGTCCGGCCCAACTCTTCCGCTTCAACTCGGAGAAGTACGAAGCCTTGAAAAAGAAAGGGTTTAATTTCGAATTGTGAAATTCCATTTCGAGCATCCAAACCAACGCTCCTCCTCGCTGGCCAACCAAGAGATTTAGTTTATGAACGCATTGATCCTGGTGGATATCCAAAATGACTTTGTGCCGGGCGGCGCGTTGCCCGTGCCCGAAGGCGACCTCATCGTGCCGCTGGTCAACCAACTGCAAGGCCATTTTGATCTTGTGGCCGCCACGCAGGATTGGCACCCGGCCAACCACGGGAGTTTTGCCTCGAATCATCCCGGTAAAAAACCGGGGGACATCATCGAGTTGAACGGGCTCGAACAGATCCTCTGGCCAGTGCATTGCGTTCAGCTTACGCCCGGCGCCAATTTCGTGGCGCGACTCGATCGTTCCAAACTTGCCACGGTCATTCCCAAAGGAACCGATGCGGGCATCGACAGTTACAGCGGCTTCTTCGACAATGGCCACCGCAAGGCGACCGGGTTGAACGATTTCCTGCGCGGCCGAGGCGTGACGGATGTTTTCGTGGCCGGGTTGGCGACCGATTATTGCGTGAAGTTTACGGCGCTGGATGCTTTGGGGCTCGGATTCAAGACGCACCTCATTGAAGACGCTTGTCGCGGAGTGAACCTGCGTCCGGGGGATGTGCCCCGAGCGGTCGAGGAAATGCGGGCGGCTGGTGTGGAGATCCTCCAGAGCCGTGACATTTTCGAACGGGCCGCGTAACGTCAGCACCGGTTCATGGCCACCACGCGGGAGATTGAAATCGTCACCGGCAACATCATTGATCAGCCGGTGGCTGTGATTGTGAACGCATGGAATCGTAATCTGATTCCCTGGTGGCTGTTGTTGCCGCAAGGGGTTTCGGGCGCCATCAAACGCGAGGCAGGGCTCGAGCCATTTCAGGAATTGCGCCGGCTCGGTCTGATTCCATTGGGTGGGGCGGTTGTGACCGGCGCCGGCCGATTGCCCTTTCTCGCCATCATTCATGTTGCGGGCATCAATCTGCTTTGGCGCGCTTCCGAGTTTTCCATTCGCCAATCGGTTCGCAGCGCGATGCAGATCGTCAATGAGCGCGGTTTTCTTTCAGTGGCCTTTCCCTTGATCGGCGCTGGCTCCGGCGGGTTTTCTCGGGAACGCGCCCTCGAAATCATGCGAGATGAACTGCAACAGATTCCGACGGAAGCCGAGGTTCGGATCGTTCTGTTCGAGCGCAAATAGATTTTATGAATGCCATTTCCGAAATCGCCTGGACCGGCCAGCATCTCCGCATCCGCCGGAATGGCCGATGGGAATATGCGGAACGCACCAAAGCCACGGGCGCCGCTGTCATCGTGGCCTTAACCGACGATCGCAAGCTTGTCCTGATCGAGCAGTTCCGGATTCCGGTGCAAGCGCGTGTCATCGAGTTGCCGGCAGGATTGTGCGGTGACGTGGAAGGGGAGGAGAAGGAAGCGTTGGCTATGGCGGCACGGCGGGAGTTATTCGAGGAAACTGGATTCGAAGCGGCCCATTTCCAGATGTTGACCAGTGGACCGCCGTCGGCCGGGATGAGTTCTGAAATCGTGACTTTCTTTCTGGCCGAAAAGCTTTCACGCAAGCATTCCGGCGGAGGCGAAGGGCACGAGGAAATTGTCGTCCACGAAGTTTCGCTTGGGCAGGTCGAGCATTGGCTCGCTGAAAAGGAGAAGCAAGGTTTGCTCGTCGATCCCAAAGTTTATTGCGGACTTTATTTTGTTCTGACGCGGATGCCTTAAATCCGCGCGAACAGAATCACAGCCGGTTCCCAATATCGCTTCCAGGCAGTCAAGCTATTCAAGGGCAGCAACTGTCCACTGGCACGCTTGTCAATTCCTGCTATTCTGTCGGGACTGTATGCAGCAGACACAAGATTTGCGGGTGAAAGAAACCGTTCGGCTGCTGGCGCCACGAGCGCTCAAAGCCGAACTCCCAATGACCGAAAACTCCAATCGCACGGTGGTCGCCGGCCGCGCCGCGGTGAAACGCATTCTGCGCCAGGAGGACCCGCGGTTGCTCGTGGTCGTCGGCCCCTGTTCGATTCATGATGTCAACGGCGCCCTCGAGTACGCCGGCAAACTCGCCACACTTCGCCGGGAACTTTCCGACCGACTCGAAATTCTCATGCGCGTCTATTTTGAAAAACCGCGCACCACCATCGGCTGGAAAGGGTTGATCAATGATCCGCACCTCGATGGCAGCTACGACATCGAACTTGGTTTAAAACGCGCGCGGAAACTTTTGCTCGAGATCAATGGGCTCGGGCTTCCTGCCGCCACAGAGTTTCTCGATCCCATCACGCCGCAGTACCTGGCCGATCTCGTCGCCTGGACAGCCATCGGCGCCCGCACCACCGAATCGCAAACGCACCGCGAGATGGCCAGCGGCCTGTCGATGCCGGTCGGATTCAAAAACGGTACCGACGGCAGTTTGCAGATCGCCATCGATGCCATGGGGGCCGCGCGGCATTCGCACAGTTTCCTTGGGATCGACCAGGACGGCGTCACGAGCATCATTCGCACGGCGGGAAATCCTGATGGCCATGTGGTGCTGCGCGGGGGCCGGTTACGCACGAATTATGATGCGCAGAGCATCGCCGATGCGGCCGAGCAATTGCGCAAGGCCGGTTTGCCGGAGGTGTTGATGGTGGATTGCAGCCACGCCAATTCCGGCAAACAACACGTGCGGCAGGAGGAAGTGCTTCGCAGCGTGATGGCGCAACGGGTCGCAGGCAATCACGCGCTGACCGGTTTGATGATTGAAAGCTATCTGCACGAAGGCAGCCAGCCGATCCCACCGGACCTGCGGGATCTGCGCCATGGTGTTTCGATTACCGACGCTTGTGTCAGTTGGGAAACCACCGAACGGATGCTGCGCCATGCCGCCGAGGCTTTGGGGAAGCGAGCTGAAATGGCCGAGCAAAACGCGTGAGCGGTCGCCCTGGTCTCCGGTCCGCTTCTATAACAGGTTATTTTAAATTTGCCGGGTTGAGCGCCTTCAGATCTTTCGGGACGAACAAACCATCTTTGCGAATAAGCTCGCCGTCGAACCAGATTTCTCCGCCTCCCCATTCGCGGCGCTGAATCAACACCATGTCCCAATGCACCGCCGAGCGATTGCCATTGTCGCAATCCTCATAAGCCTGGCCGGGAGTGAAATGCATCGAACCGGAAATCTTCTCGTCAAAGAGGATGTCGCACATCGGATTCTCGATGTAAGGATTGAAACCCAGCGAAAACTCACCAATGTACCGGGCCCCGGCATCGGTGTCGAGAATGTCATTCAAACGCCGCTCGTTTGATCCCGTCGCTTGCACAATTTTGCCGTCCTTGAATTCGAGCCGGATATTTTCGAAACGCGTGCCGGAGTAAATCGTCGGCGTGTTGAACTGAATCACGCCGTTGACCGAGTTCTTGACCGGGCATGAAAAAACCTCGCCATCGGGAATGTTGCGGTCTCCTTTGCACATTTTCGCTCCGATGCCTTTGATGCTGAAACTGAGGTCGGTGCCCGGTCCTTTGATGTGAACGCGATCGGCCGTTTTCATCCGCTTTTCCAGCGGCGCCATGGCGCGAGCCATCTTGCGGTAATCCATGGTGCAAACATCGAAGTAAAAATTCTCGAACGCTTCGGTGCTCATGTTGGCTGCTTGCGCCATGCTCGGCGTCGGCCAGCGCAGCACGACCCAACGCGTTTTGTTGACGCGATAATTGAGCACCGGCCGCAGGATTTTCGAATAGAGCGCCAGGCGGTCGCTTGGAACATCGGAAGTCTCGCTCGCATTGGCGCTGCCGCGAATCGCGATGTAAGCCTGCACCTTGCGCATGCGGAACATTTCAATCTGGCGGATCAACTCGGCGTGGCTCCGATCGGCCCCACGCAGGATTTCACGCGTGACCCGCGTGTGGCGGACTTCAATGAGGGGAATCGCGCCCCGGACACGGGCCGCGCGCATCAGTTCAATCGCAAATTCATCGGGCACATCGATGACATCGATCAGCACGCGATCTCCGCGTTTGAGCGCGGTCGAGTATTCGGCGAGCAGCTTCGCCAGTTTCTGAAATCGTGGATCAGTCATAATGCAAAAAGCGACGAACGGCTGAACCTACCGGCGACCGGAGGTTTGTCGAGAAGGTTTGTGCGCCGGACTCGACGCAGAAGCAG
>JBFMDG010000444.1:0-6405 GCA_040754135.1 Verrucomicrobiota bacterium | reverse complement strand
GTCAGTGATTTGGAGCGACTCTGCCCCGGCATCAGCCGCGATCACCTGCGCCGACTGCTCAAGGAAATGAAGGCTGCGGGACAGGTCACTTGTCTTGGCCGCGGGCCGGGCGCGAAGTGGCAAAAGGCGAAAGAGGGTCACAACCTGAAAAGAGGGTCATAAAAAGGGTCGTTGCAATTCCATGAGCGCCCACGCCTACACCGAAGACCAGCTTGTCGAGCAGCCCGCCATCGGGCTGTTTGCGGAGCTTGGCTGGGCCGCCTCCCAACGCTGGCGTTGCCGGTGAGCCGCGTGGCGCGTGGTTGCTCGGGCGCGAGACCAAAGGCGAGGTGGTGCTCGTTCCCCGATTGCGCGCGGCGTTGGAGAAGTTGAATTCCACGCTGCCGCCCGAGGCCATCGCCGCCGCCATTTCAGGAATTGGCCGAGTTTCACCCCCACCGCTGAAATGGCGGATTTCAGTGAAATCCCCGGCCAAACGACCGGACATGAAAGCGGACACGAAACGCAACAAGAATCTGGTGCTCGTTCCTCAAATGTCTTATTTTCAAGCGTAAATACGGACAACGAACCGGACATTTATGCGGACATTTGAGCGGACACATTCCTGGATTTCCTTCCGCTGCGACCTCGCCAAGGCGGGGGCGGAGCTTTGGTTGGCGTTGGGCGAGGCGGCATCGAAGTGCGAGCACATTTCCCGTGTGCCGTTGCGTCCGGCCACGGCGCAGGCGTTGCACCAGCTTTACCTCGCCAAGGGCGCGGCAGCAACGACGGCCATCGAAGGAAACACGCTTTCGGAGGAGGAAGTGCTGAAGGCGGTGGAAGGCAAGTTGGTCGTGCCGCCGTCGAAGCAATACCTGAAGCAAGAGGTGGAGAACATCATTGCAGCGTGCAACAGCATCAGCAAACAGTTGGCGGAGGGCACGCTGCCTGAACTCTCGACCAAGCTGTTGTGCGACTACAACCGGCAGGTGCTCGAGAAGCTACCGGTGAAGGATGACGTGAAGCCGGGCGAGTTGCGGACGCATTCGGTGGTGGTCGGCAACATGTATCGCGGCGCGCCGGCAGAGGATTGCCCGTATCTGGTGGACCAGTTGTGCGAGTGGCTCAATGGGCCTGATTTCCAAGCGCCGGAAAATTCCGCCACGGGCACGGACACGGTGTATGCGATTCTGCGGTCAGTGGTGGCGCATTTGTATTTGGCGTGGATTCACCCTTTCGGCGACGGCAACGGGCGTACGGCGCGGCTGCTGGAGTTTCACATTCTCCTGTCGGCGGGCGTGCCGTCGCCGGCCGCGCATCTTTTCAGCAACCACTACAACCTGACGCGGGCAGAGTATTACCGGCAGCTCGACCACGCGAGCAAATCGGGCGGCGACATCGTGCCGTTCATCGGCTACGCGCTACGGGGCTTCGTGGACGGCTTACGGGAGCAGCTTGAGAAAATCTGGACGCAGCAATGGGATGTCGTCTGGCGAAACTTTGTGCATGAGCGATTCCAGAACCGGAACAGCCCAACCGACACGCGGCAGCGGCATCTCGCGCTGGATTTGGGAGACAGCGGCGACTGGCTGGAAGTGGGGAAGGTCACAGAGCTGACGCCACGACTGGCGAAGGCTTACGCGGGAAAGACCTCGAAAACTTTGCAGCGCGATTTGAACGCACTGGTCGAAATGGGGCTGATTGCCCGCGATGGACGGAGGGTCAGGGCGCGGCGTGAGGTGATACTTGCGTTTCTGCCGCTCCGGAAGAAGCCTGACAAACCTGTGAAGTAATGCCCCACGCATCAAATCGGGAACTACATCGCTGACTTCTGTTGCGCGGAGCACAAGCTGGATGTTGAGCAATTGATCGAGAGTTATAACGCCGGCAGTCGGAACATCGAAGAGCTTTTCGAGGAGTTGCTGAAGCTCAGCCGTACCTTGACCGAGGAACAGCAACGTCACGTTCGGGAAAATATGACGGAAGAGGAACTGGTGATTTTCGACATTCTCACGCGACCGGCGCCTGAGTTGAGCTCCGAGGAACGCGTTGAAGTGAAGAAGGTCGCTCGCGAACTGCTGAATCGATTGAGGCAATTGCTCGTTCTGAATTGGCGACAGAAGTCATCGGCCCGTTCGCAGTTGCGACTCACGATCGAAGACGTGCTCGACGCCGGGTTGCCGCGGATTTACGACAAGCCGCTGTACAAACAAAAATGCTCGGCGCTTTTCGAACATATTTACGAAAGCTATCCTGAGCGCGACCTGAACGTTTACGTGACCAGCGAACTCGAACCATGATGGATGAGGAACTGGTGAGTTTTGACATTCTCCCGCGACTGGCGGAGCGAGTGAAAAGTTGAACCACCAGACCTCTAAATTGCGCGCTCAGCAAGGGGGATGGTGACGTCTTTGTGTTGGAACGCCTGATCCAATCCAACTCGGTTAATTTTTCCTTCTCCGCCCGGCATCCCGGCTGAATTTGCCTGTTGTTCGAGCAGTTCACCCCATTTTCAGGCCCAAAATCTCGTGGCATATCCGGTGCTAAACCGCCCGGACGAAATGCGCATCGCTAACAACAGCCTCCGTGGTCTTGTCTCAATGGACTTCTCTGCCGGCCAACAGGAGGCCCGCGCCGCGTTCGCTCCACTCTCACCAAAACTGTGTCAACTCTCGGCTCAAGGTTCGATCCCACTCCCTCGCCATGCACAAACCTCGCATCCTTCTCCTGACGCTCGAATATCCTCGTTGGGTTGACGCCGGCAAATATTCCTACGAATCCAATTTCGGATTCGAGGAAGGTTTCGCCGCCAGCGGACACGAACACGTGACGGTGCCGCTCATGTATTTCCACCCCGGCTCGCCCTGGCAGAACTGGTTTAATTCCGTCTATCACGCCTTGCGCGGACAACGATTCGATCAGGTCTGGTTCGAGACCGTTCACATGAAGTACCCCGACGGCTTCCTGGATTTTATCCATGAGCTCGCTCCCGTGCGCGTTGGCTTCTATGGCGAAAGCAGCGAATGGCATCCGCTCGAAATGAGCACCAATCCCACCGGCACGCAACAACGCCAGGTTAACATCGAAAAAAATCTGCCGCACGCCACGCATTTGATCGCGGTCGATGAAAAGGACGTCGCGCGCTTCAATGCCGATGGAAAAATTCCGGCGTTTTGGTGGGCGTCCGGTTTTATTCCGGAGCGATTCGTCGCCGCCGAACCCAAATTCAATGCGGGCGGCCCGGGCATTTTCCACGGAACACTTTACGGCACGCGCAAAGAATGGTTCGAACATCCCGCGCTCAAAGGTTTGCTCCGTCAAGGCGCCACGCTCGAAGCAGAATCGCCCTGGCCGAAGGAATACGATGCGATCAACGCATCGGTCGAAGAAGCGCTCGCCAACGATGTGCTTCTCGAAGGCAGCGTGTTTGCCGGATATATCGACGCGCTTCGTCAGACGCGCCGCGCCTGTTATCCGCTCTGGTTCGAATCGCTTCGTAAGGGCGGGGCCGTGGTTAACCTTCCGCAATTCGCGAAAGCCTATGCCAGTCGTGTCACGCAAGGCCTTGCCGCCGGATGCCCGGTGATCACCTGGGAAATTCCCGATCGGCCCCGCACGAAAGCGCTTTATGTCGAGGATCAGGAAATTTTGCTCTTCAATCCTGAGCAACCGGAACGGCTCGCCGAACAGATTGAACGGCTGCAGCGCGATCCGGATTTTGCGCGACAGCTCGCCGCCAATGGCCTCGCGAAAATGCGGCGGTTCCATACCATCGAAAAATTCGCGGCGGATGTTCAGCATTGGATTGAAACTGGAGAACAACCCAATTATGGCGAAGGCGAACTGGCCTCCGGCGTTCCGATTCGTGGCTCGGCTTCCAAATCAAAAAATGCGCTTCTGACCGAAATCGAAGCGAAACAGCTTTGGCGCTCAGGCCAGCCGTTGCGGCTTCATCTCGGTTGCGGTGAACAGCATTTCGACGGTTACATCAACATCGATTATCCGCCTTCCGAACACAGTGTGATGAAGATCCAGGCGGATGTGTTCGCGAACATTCTCACGCTCGAACTTCCGGATCGGGCGATAGATGAAATCCGGTTGCATCATGTGTTCGAGCACTTCAATCGCGTGACCGCACTGGCCATGCTCATCAAATGGCAGCGCGCGCTCAAGATCGGCGGCGTCCTGCGCATCGAGACACCGGACATCATGGGTTGCGCGCGGACGTTGCTTTCCGATGCGCCCTTGCGCGTGAAGATGGGATTGATTCGGCACCTTGCCGGAGATCAAGCCGATTCCTGGGCTTATCATCTGGATCATTGGTTTCCCGAACGCTACGTTCACACTCTCAAAACGCTTGGGTTCGATCAGGTGCAGACTCAATCGCGTTCCTGGGCCGAACCGCCTTACCTCTCGAACGTCGAAGTTCTCGCGATCAAAACCAGCGATTGGCCAGAGCCTGAATTGTTGAAGCGTGCCGACGCGTTGCTGACGGAAAGCACCGTCAGCCCGGTCGAAGAGCCGACGTGGCAAGTGTGGCGGCGGCAGTTGCGTGAACAACTTGCCCGCACTGAGGCGCGATTACCGGTCAATGTGGCCATCGCGCACGCGAAACCGGACGGAACGCCACCGCAGAAAAGCGAAACGAGCGCCGATGCTGTTGTTGCGTCGAGGCCGGCGCCAGTGCCGCAGCCGATGTCAGGAAAGGATCTTTTTCTGGGGTTGAAGTTGTACGGGCACGACGCGGCGGTGTTCAGCATTTTTCCGGACGAGAGAGACGTGTTCGGGCTGACGGAAGAGCGTTTGACGCGCTTCAAGCACGACGACTTGTTCCCGCTCGATGCGATCCGGCGGATGATCGAATATAAAAAGATTGATCCGTCAGGGGTGCGGAATGTTTATGCCGGGAGTGCGTTCACCTGTCAGAAAGATGAAAAATATCCAGCGCGCTTCTTTGAACTCACCCAGGCCAAGCGCCGATTTTTCAAGGCCAAATACACGAAAGACTACGAAAAAGCGGTGGCGGAGTTTCAAGCGCTGCCGGTCGAGGAGCAACAACGGCGATTGCAACAGGACCCGGCTGGCCGCGAGATCATTGAACACCTTCGCCATCCGGAAGTGCAGTCGCTCGATCAGCAGTTTCGTATTTATCTGCAGGAGATTTTCCCAAATGCGGTCATCCATCTGAATTACCACGATCATGAGTGTTGCCATGCGATTTCGGCTTATTACTCGTCGGGATTTGAAGAAGCGTTGGTGGTGGCCTTCGATGGCTATGGGGATGAGAACACTTTTTCACGCGTTTACGCCGCGCGAAGGGGCCAATTGACCGAACTCGGAGTCTGTCGCTCATCGATTCGCGAATTGAGAGTCGCGCCGGATGTGGTTCACGAATGCTCGATCGGCGGCATCTATTCCTGGTTCACGCGGTTTCTCGGTTTCCGTCCGGATTCTGATGAAGGCAAGGTGGAAGCGCTCGCCGCGTATGGCGATTGGAACAATCCTCTGTATGCCGATTTGATGAGCCTGGTGCAGGTCTCGATGGAACAGGGGATCGTCATTGATCACGCGCGCGCCACACAACTGCTTGCACGCGACCGCTTGATCGAGCTGCAGAAAACCATTTCGAAAGCCAATTTCGCCGCGGCCATTCAGAAGTTCGCGGAAGATGTTGTGTTGGGTTACCTCCGCCTTTTTGTCGAAAAAACCGGCTTGCGCAAAATCTGCCTGAGCGGAGGCGTCACCGCCAACGTCATCATCAATCTCAAGATTTATAAAGAGCTCGCCGAGGAGATTTTCATCGTGCCTGCCATGGCGGATGACGGATCGGCGCAAGGCGCGGCCATTCTCGAATGGGTGAGCCGCGGGGGGACTTTCGAGGCGTCCGAGTGGTTTCGCAGTTTGCCAATGCCGTACTGGGGCACTTCCTGGACGCGAGACGAGGTGGGGCGAAGACTGCGCGCATTCAATCGCGCGCACGAGGATGTGCTCGAAATCACGGACATGCCCGAGTCCTGGCCGGAAACGGCGGCGGAACTGATTTGCAACGGGGAAATCGGCGCGATCTTCCATGGCCGAATGGAGTGGGGGCCGCGCGCACTGGGCAACCGCAGCATCATTGCTGATGCCCGCGATCCACACGTGCGCGACCGGCTCAATCGGGACATCAAAAATCGTCCGCACTTTCAACCGTTCTGCCCATCCATGCTGGCCGAGGAGCAAGCGCGTCTGTTCGATCGCAGCTATCTCAACAAACACATGACCATTGCCTTCGATCTCAAGAAGGAATTCTGGGCGGCTTTGCCGGGAGCGATTCACATCGACGGCACTTCGCGCGTGCAGTTTGTCACGGCGGAAGACAATCCGAATTACCATCGGCTGATTGCGCGGGTGAAAGAGTTGACCGGTTTTGGCGTGATCATCAAC
>JBFMDG010000443.1:0-6409 GCA_040754135.1 Verrucomicrobiota bacterium | reverse complement strand
GGCCGTCTTTGGTCCCTTTTGCGCAATCGGCTCTGCGCCTTGACCAGCGTCAGCGGTGGCTACGGATTCACCTGCGGCGTGGAATGGCTGGCTGCGGAAAAAATCCAGGTGCATTCCAGTCGCGGCCTGTCCTGGGGCAATGCCGAGAATCTCCTGCCCGAGCTCGCGGAACTGAACCGGTTGCTCGCCGAACATCCATGCTTCTTCGATAGCGCGCGGTTGACGCGCCTGAGCGCGCATGATTCGCCGGTGTATGCATTGCGACGCGATTCGGCGGAAGGGATTGATTCGGTCCTGGTGCTCGTGAACACCGATGATGTCACGCCGGGAAAATTCTTGTTGAGCGCGGCGGCATTTCGTGAATGGAACGAGTTGCCGTTTGAACTGCTGAAACAGAAAGCGCCGCGCAAAACGCCGGATCACGAAGGCAATGTGGTGATTCATCTTGAACCGGGCGCCTGTTATTGTCTGTCCCCAACTGCAAAGCCGAAAGGGCTTCACGGCGATGCCTATCGAAAATTCCGCGCCCAGGCCGCCTGGGCCGTGGCGGCGCTGAAACACGCCATGGCGCCGGAGGAGATCAGCCGATTTACCGCGCCGCAATTGGCGGCCTGGATTGACCGCGATCCCGTGCGCTTTCTCGCCGGCATCGTGGCTTGCCAGTTCGCCAGATACGAAAACCGCGATTTCGATTTCAAGGCATTTCAAGAGAAAAAGGGCAAAGTCTTCCCCGCCGTTATCGTTTGGTCGCTCCCGGATCAGCGTCGTGTCACTCCCATCCCACCCGATCATTGGCTGCTCCTTTGCGATCCCTCGCGATTTCGCGTCACGCTGGAATTGGCGTCCCGCTCCCTCGCCCAGCATGCCGAATCAATCGCAACAGCCCTCGGACATGTGGCCGCGTTTCCGCCGCAAGAGCAAACGGGCGACGCGCTGCTTGTCCTCGAACGCTATGGCGCAACCCAACCGCATGCTTCGGCTCGATTCCGATTTCTCTCAAGGCAGCCCGATCTTTCGCGGATAAAAATGGAAAAGAATGATCCGCGAATTTCCACACGCGGCGGCGTCTCCCTGGCCAATCCGCGCGTGGCTGCGGCTTTGCCGGCGCGTTCCGCACTCGATGCCCCAGTCGTCCTCCTCACCAACGGCATCGGCGGCATGGCTCGGCTCTGCATTGACTTGGGATCGGTGAAGTCGAAATACGATTGCCTGCTCGGCGCCAATCTGCATCCGGAATTTCCGGTGGATCGCCATGTCCTCGCGAAACGCGTCCGGATCTGGGTGAATGCCGATGGCTTCATCACGGCATTGAATGCGCATAATCTGGTGCAATTCACTCCCGGTCCGCCGGCCCAGTGGCGTTTCGTTGCCAATGCCGGTGACGGCCGCAAAGTCGAGATTCGCCTTACCACCGACATGCTTGAAGGCCGCAATACCACCGTGCTCCATTTCGAACGGCCGGCCGAACCGCTGCCTTTTGGCCGCGAACTTCCCGCGCAGTTCGGAGTGCGCCTGACCGTGCGCATCGATATCGAGGATCGAAGTTTTCATGCGGAAACGTTGCGTAATCCGGGCGCCGATTACCATTTTGCTACCCATTCGCATCCGCTGCCGGATCGTCCCGGATTTGCCTTCACGCCAGCGCCCGATCGCCGATTGCGCGTTTACGCTGCGCATGGCTCGTATCATCATGAAGGGGAGTGGAGTTTGGGAATTCCGCATCCTATCGAGCAAACGCGCGGTCACGTTGGCGCTGCCGATGCCTTCAGCCCGGGCTGGTTCGATTTGCCGCTGGGGAAGGGCGACGCGAACACGGTTGTGGTGACGGCAGAACCTGCCGATCCCGAGCCCGAGCAGTTGCTGCGATTTCGTTGCGGGCGTCCCGCGGAAAATGAACAGGGGAGCGAGGCGACGGCTCTCGAGGCATCAGACCTATTCGCGATGCAACTGGCGCGCGCCACGCGGGCGTTCGTCGTGCGGCGAAACGACGCCAAAACGATCATTGCCGGTTATCCGTGGTTTCTCGATTGGGGGCGCGACACTTTGATTTGCGCGCGTGGATTGCTCGCCATTGGCTGGGTGGATGAAGTGATCCGCCTTCTCA
The DNA here is from genome assembly GCA_040754135.1 of Verrucomicrobiota bacterium. GTDB lineage: Bacteria > Verrucomicrobiota > Verrucomicrobiia > Limisphaerales > SIBE01 > JBFMDG01. Next base: position 4,305 of record JBFMDG010000443.1, on the reverse strand, counting down.
TCGGCTTTGGGCGATTCGAAGAAAATGGAACTCTGCCCAACAGCATTCACGGCTCGGATGCTTCCAATCGCGACACCTCGGACGCGCCGCTTTGGTATGGTGTGGCCTGTCAGGAGACCGCGGCAATTTTGGGCGCATCGTTTTATGAAACTCCTGTGGATCGTCACCGCACCATCGGAGATGTCTTGCGGCGCATTGGTTTGGGATACCTTCGCGGCACATCGAATGGCATTCGTTTCGATCCAGTTTCGGGGTTGATTTGGAGCCCGAAACATTTCACCTGGATGGACACCAATTTTCCGGCCGGCACGCCGCGGATGGGATATCCGATTGAAATTCAGGCATTGTGGATCGCTTTATTGCAGCAACTCGAAACCATGGGCGCCCACCCGTCCGAATCGGGTCACGACTCGTGGCGCGGGCTCGCCGCTCATGCGCTCGAATCGATCGAGAAATTCTACTGGCTTCCCGAATTGGGGTATTTCGCCGATGTGATTCAGGCGGATCCCGGACAGCCTGCGGAACGCGGGACGGTCGATTCCTCATTGCGAAGTAATTTTTTGTTCGCCATCAGCCTTGGTTTGGTGGGCGGTGAGCGTGCGCGCATGGCCGTCGCCGAAGCTCAACGGCATCTGGTTGTGCCCGGCGCGTTGCGCAGTTTGGCGCCGTTGCCAGTTGCGGTTCCGTTGCCGATTTATGGCAACGATGGCCGATTGTTGAATAATCCGCGCGAGCCGTACTGGGGCCGGTATGAAGGCGATGAGGACACGCGACGAAAGCCCGCTTACCACAATGGCACGGCCTGGGTCTGGACTCTGCCAAGTTTTTGCGAAGCCATGGCCCGCGCCTGGGATTTCGCGCCGACGGCCGTCGCGGCTGCAAAAGCTTATCTCGCGAGCATGGATGAGTTGCTGTCGGAAGGTTGCCTCGGGCACTTGCCGGAAATTCTCGATGGCGATGCGCCGCATCAACCTCGCGGTTGCGACGCGCAATCGTGGAGTGCGACGGAAGCGCTGCGGGTCTGGAAACTTTTAAATGACGAGCCACACCGACGATGAACACAAACCAGGAGAATGAAAATGCGAGACAGGCGGCCGCATCCGAATTGGAAGCCGGCCTGGATAAAATCCGGCAAGCTCCGCGCCATGAGGGAGTGGTCGAAATGATTGTGCGCCGGCCAAACGTCGGTGAACGGGAAGTGCTGGCGGAAGCGGCGCTGGATCTGATCGAGGGACTGATTGGAGACACATGGAAGACGCGCGGAAGCTCGAGGACACCCGATGGCAGTTCCAACACGGAATGCCAGATCACGATCATGAATTCGCGCGTGATCGGTTTGTTAGCTCAGAAGGAATCCTGGCCGTTGGCGGGGGATCAGTTGTTTGTCGATCTGGATCTCAGCCAGGACAATTTGCCGGCCGGCACCAGGCTGGCGATCGGTTCAGCCGTGCTCGAAATCTCCGAACACCCGCACCTTGGATGTAAAAAATTTCTCACGCGCTTCGGCGCCGATGCCTTGAAATTCGTCAACTCACCCTTGGGACGGCAATTACGATTGCGCGGATTGAACGCGCGGATTGTCATTGCAGGCAAAGTGCGCGTCGGCGATTCCGTTAAAAAACTTTGAATCACGCATGCGCGTTCTGATCGCCACAGTCACTGCCGGAGCCGGCCATTTGCAAGCTGCCGCTGCGCTCGAGGAGGCCTGGAAAAAGCTCCGGCCGGAGGACACTGTGCAAAAACTCGATGTGCTTGATTTCGGCACGCGCCTTACGAAAAAGTGGTATGCCGAGAGTTACGTCAAACTCATCGAACACGCTCCCGATCTTTGGTCGTTTCTCTTCAAGAAAACCGATCGGCCCGATTTGGTGACGCGCTTCAGCCGATTGCGCCGAACCATGGCGGGCAGCATGAGCCTGGGTTTCCAAAAGCACCTCCGGAAATTCCGACCGCACGTCATCATCGCGACTCATTATCTTCCGCTCGAACTTACCGGAGGCTTGCGCACGCGCCGATGGAAACCATTCACGGTTTGCACGGTGACCGATTTTGAAGCGCATGCGCTCTGGATGGAGCCGTGCGTGGATTTGTACTGCGTCGCAGCCGAGGAAACCAAAGCGCGGCTCGTGGCCCGGGGCATCGAGGCCGATCGCGTATGTGTCACCGGAATTCCCGTCGCAGAAAAATTTTCCGCGAAGGTCGATGTGCGTGCCGTGCGCAGGCAGTATGAATTGAAAAGCGAAGAGCCGACTTTGCTGGTGTTGAGTGGCGGGTTTGGAATGGGTCCGGTGGCGGAAATTCTCGACCAGATCGATCGCGTGCCGCGCCCGGTTCAAGTCCTGGTGGTGACGGGCAGAAACGAGGCATTGCGCGACCAGCTTTTGCAACGGACCTATCGCCACCCGACCCAGGTGCTCGGATTCGTCACGAACATGCACGAGCTGATGGCCGTGTCGGATTTAATTTTAACCAAACCGGGAGGGCTGACCTCTTCCGAAGCGCTGGCCATGGGCAAGCCGTTGCTGATCTTGAATCCGATCCCGGGCCAGGAAGCGGCGAACAGCGATTTTCTGCTCGAACATGGCGCTGCTTCCAAAGCCAATCGCATGGAGGATTTGCCCTTTCGGCTCGAGCAGTTGCTCGGCTCGGGAAAACTGCGCGTGCTATCGCGCGCGGCGCGTGAGATTGGAAAGCCGCGCGCCGCCGAAACAATCTGCAATGAAATCTGCCGCCGCACCGCCGAACGAATCGCTGCCAGGAGCCAGACGGCACCGTAACGCGCAGCCGTCCCAGCTGTGCAGTTTTACCCATCGTCTCGATACGTTTTGCGAGGACGAGTGAGACGGCGCAGGCACCTGCATCTGCAGTACGCGCGGATCGCGTCCGCTGTTTCATGGACTGCGCCGGCAGAACGCAGTGGCGACGGCGCTTTGGCCTTGGCAATGCACGTCGGTCAATCCAATGCGTTGGGGGGTGGCCAAAGCGGTGTCGCGCTGACGCTTTACCACCGCAGTTCAAAATAAGCGGAATGCGCCCGCGCCACGTGAGTCAGTAAAGCCGCGGTGTGGCGCCGCCGTCCCGCTGCTTGAATCTATTTGGTTGTGTTCGAACTCTCGGGTAAGGCGTGCCATTTCGGAAGGAGAAGCAATCCCGCAAGGAATACCGAGATCGCCAGCGCCGTAAAGACGCCGCCCCAACCCCATTTCTCGTGGAAAAAGCCTGGAATCGTGCCGCCAAGGATCGCGCCAACAGATCCACTGCCATTGATCAGTCCGGCGGCCGTCGAGGCTCCGCGCTTGGTTCCGAAATCGACCGCTGCGGTTCCGCTGACGAGTGAATCCGGAGCGAACATCACCAGCCCGATGAGAAAGAGCATCGATCCGAGCATCCATTTTGAAGCGGGCAATTTATCCATCGCGAACAGCAGCACCGCCAATGCGAACAGGCAGATCACCGAGACCGGATTGCGTTTCGCGCCGAACCATTTGTCCGAGATCCACCCGGCGAGAAACACACTCAAGGGCCCCGCCAGTTCGAATAAAGCGCTGAGCGCGCCGGATTGGATCATGCCGGTGCCGAGTTTCTCGCTCACATATTTCGGCCCCCAGAACAAAAGCGCGTAGCGGATCGGTTTCATGAAGAAATAGACCGCGGCCAGGAGCAACACCATCGGATTCCTGAGCACTTCCAGCACCGCACTCCATGAACCGTGTTTTTCTTCCTCACGCTTTGATGCCACCTCGCCGAACTCGGATTCGGTTGGAGAGGGCGCGGGCATTTCGCCTTTATATTGCTCAATCGGCGGCAGGCCCACGTCTTCCGGACAATCGCGTTGAAAGAAATAAAAAATCAACCAAATGCCAAAGAGCGTCGCGGCCGGAATGAAAAAAGCAAAACGCCAACCCCAGAGCGCACCGAAGTACGCCGCGTAAACACTGGCGAAAAGTCCGCCGACCGCGTAATTCGTGCACCACAAACCGAGAATGGTCCCGCGTTCTTTTTGGGAGAAAAAACAGCCGATGTTCTTGGTCAGCGGCGCCCAGCCGGTCGATTGACACAATCCCTGAAGGCAAAAAAAGAAACCCATCAAAAAGGCCGACGAAGTCGCGCCCATGGCGGCGGCGGCAATGATCGAACCCAGGAGTCCGCCGAGAATGACTTTGCGCGCGCCGAATCGATCGCCGCAAACGCCCCAGACAAATTGTCCGAGCGCGTAGTAAGTCAGAAAAGCGCCGTCGATCCAGGCCATTTGGCTCGAGGTCAAGCCGAGGCTGGTTTCCTTGCCGATTTCAATTTTCGCAACCG
>JBFMDG010000442.1:0-6421 GCA_040754135.1 Verrucomicrobiota bacterium | reverse complement strand
CCTCTTCCGCTTCCGGAACTGTTTCGACCGACACTTGCCAAAGGCGCTCGGTTTTCATTTGGATTGCGGAGGGACCGTTCGGTTGGCAATCCCGCTACTTCCCTTGATTGCGGCGGAAAAGTACTGCGCTGTTTTCCAGGCGAAATGATTCGAGGAAAGGATTCGATCGGGCCATTCGCGCCATGGGTTCATTTCATGAGTTTAATGGAATGGAGCTGAACCGAGTTTATTTCAAATCGCGCCAGGGCGTAAAATTGAGCAGTTCGACTTCGATTTTGGCGGGCAGATGGTTCACGACAGTCATGCTGGCATATTCAATATCGACCGCGGACATGCGGGCCAGCGGCAAATCCAGCAACAAGGCCAGAATCATTCGAATGACGCCGCCGTGGCAGACTACTGCGACCGATTGTTCGCGGCAATCCCGCAAGATGACATCGAGGGAGCGGGCCACGCGTTCGCGAAAATGGTCGATCGATTCCGCTTCGGAAATCAACCCGCTTTCGAGTTGCCGGAGCCACTCGAATGCGCTGACCTGATATTGCGCTTTGACCTCTTCCCAACTCAAGCCGGTCCAGGCGCCGAAATCGACCTCACGCAAATCCTCGTGCACGATGGGCGATTTGTTTTGCTTCTCGACCAGTTGCGAGAGCGTCTGCTGCACCCGGCGCATGGGGCTGGCGTAAATGGCGTGGAAAGGAATGCGCTGGAGGTATTCCGCCAACGCGGCGGCTTGTTCATGACCGAACGGGGAGAGTTCCATGTCAATTCTTCCGCCAAAAACGCGGTGGTAACGCGGTTCCACTTCCCCATGGCGGATTAAGACCAGACGCGTTGGAGATTCCATGGTGATCTGTTTCGACAACTCATCTGCTTTGCCACAATTTGATTTCTCCCTGGCCGGTCCTCGGGCAACCGGAACCTGGCGCATGCATGGCTTCAAATTAACTCAACCAGCCGACCCCTGCACGATGGCTTCCTGTTGCAGTTTGAAAAGATGTTTCAAGCCCGCTTTGCCCAGGCCAAGCAACGCCGTCAATTGAGCTTCAGAAAACGTCGCCTCTTCACCGGATCCCTGCAGTTCAACGAATTCTCCGGCGCTCGTTTGGACCAGGTTCATGTCCACTTGCGCGGCCACATCCTCCGCGTAATTCAAATCGAGCAAAACCTGATGATTCACAATCCCGACGCTCACCGCGGCGACGGCATGGAGGAGCGGACTGTCGCTGATTTTTCCGCTCTGCCGCAATTTTTTGACGGCGAGACTCAGCGCAACGAAAGCGCCTGTGATCGCGGCCGTGCGCGTGCCGCCATCGGCCTGGAGCACATCGCAATCGATCCAGATGGTGCGCGATCCGAGTTTCTCGAGATCCACCGCGGCCCGCAATGCGCGGCCGATGAGGCGTTGAATTTCCTGCGAGCGCCCGTCCAGTTTGCCTTTGGAAATGTCGCGCTGTTTCCGTTGCGGCGTCGAGTAGGGGAGCATCGAGTATTCAGCGGTGATCCAACCTCCACTGACATTTTGTTCCTTCATCCAGCGCGGCACCGATTCTTCCACCATCACTCCGCAGATGACTCGCGTGCTGCCCCATTCAATCAAGGTCGAGCCCGTCGCATTGGGCGCGATGTGATTCTGAAATCGCACCGGACGCAATTCATCTGCTCGCCTCCCATCAACCCGTGTCCGGGAAACAGGCGGCTCTTCGGTCGCTGGGGTCGAATGATTCATCTGCGCGATCGGTTCGTTCATAAAAAATTTCGCAGATGGTACGGTCGAGCCGCAAAGAGAGCAACGGGGAAAACGGCAGCACGCCAGCGCACGCAGCGCATGCAGCCGGAAGCATTCTCCTTCGCGGAACCGATTGCATCGCTCTGAGTCTGGCCGGTCACGCGCAGACCGTTCGCCCGCTACCGGCCGGCTACAGCGAATGCGTCAGATGCACGCGGACTGGCGATTGGCTCGGTCGCATCATTGCTTGCGCCACCGAACGGCGCGGGGTCGGTTTGACCTCTGAACCGAATCCGAGGCGCAGGAGAATTTGCGGGAACCCGCTGCAACCTAATGTTTCTGCCAGTTTGGTTCGCAACGAGCCGACTTCAATCGGTTGATTCAGGAACGAGGCCCAGACATCTTCGACCCGCGCCCGCAGCAGCACGCTTTCGAGCGCCTGGCCGGCGTGCATCCAATCCGCGATCGTGTCACCCTCCGTTCGCAAGAGCGCCAGCACCGGCGAGTGTATTGCGATTTCACGATCACGCGCCGCCCGGCCTTTCCCGAGATCGAAGGTGCGGACCATCAACGGCTGGGCGCGCGCTTTCAAATTGCCCAACCCGCTGGCGTACCCGGGAATGCCATCGCGTTTCGCGCAGCGGTTGGAATGCAGCCAATCGGCCAGCTCACGCCGGAATGCCTTGTCGCTCCATTGCATCCGGTCGGCTGTGGCGATCAAATCAGCGACGGCAAATCGCAAATCTTCGTCGCGAACGAAATCGAGCCACGCGCCTTCCTGCTGGGCGACTGTTTGCAAGGTGGCGAGCAACGATTCCGGAATCGGTTCCTCGCGGAAAGGCAACCGGTTGGTGTGCCTCTTTTGAATGGCGTGAAACATCAAGATCTCCTCCGTGAAAGTTTCCGTCTTAAATCCGAGACGCACCCTCGCCAAAAATGTCGGATGATCGGGATCGGGACAAATCTCCAGGCGATAGGCATAACCGAAGTAATCGATGGCGATGATCAGGTTTTTGAGTGCCGCGCCACAACTCATGATCAACTCCCGATTTTGCGGATCGGCGACGGGCAAGGCGCGGCTCAGATCGGCGAACAGTTCGAGGACATTGCTGTGCACGCGAAACATCCATGGTTGCGTGTTGTGACTCGAAGGCGCCAGCACCGCATAACTGATCAGGAACTCCAGCTTTTCATCGGCGCCGCCTTGTTCGGGAAAATCTTCGGCGGAAACGTACCAAGGCTTCAAGGGCGCATTCATCAGGACTCCTTTCGTGGAGGCGGGTTTTCGGACTGAGCTTGGCTTGAGCTGACTTTTCATCGTGCAACTCGAGTATGGGGAAGTGTGGGCCGCGCTGTGGCGCCGTCCCAGACATCCGATTCACCCTCGCGCCAGTCCCGGTGGGTCACTCCACGGCCCTTGGCAAAATCGAAGCCTTTCTTGGCTTGCGCCCCCGTGGAGTCAGAAATCTGGTAAGAGCCTGTCTGATAATTCCGTGCGGTCTAAGGCTGCGCTTCTGGAATCAGAGTTTACTTCCGCAGAAACTTTTGCACGCGCCGCCCATTGATTTCCGTCACGTAAACCGCTCCGTGCCGGTCCACAGTGATGCCATGCGGGAGCAGAAAATTGCCCGGCTCACTTCCCATCGTGCCCCACGCCTCGATGACTTTGCCTTCGAGGGTCATTTTCATCACCTGATTGGCGCGGCCATCGGCCACGAAGAGCGTCTGATCGCTCGTCATGAAAAGTCCGAACGGCGCGAACCCGCCGAATTGCCGGAGAAATTTTCCTTGCGCGTCAAAAACCTGAATCCGGTTGTTTTCCCGATCCCCCACGAATACGCGGCCCGACGCGTCCACTTGCACGGCGTGCGGCAGGTTGAATTCTCCGGGAGCGGTTCCTTTCCTGCCCCAGGCCAGAAGGAATTTCCCGTTCCGATCAAACTTGACCACGCGGGAGTTCCCGTATCCGTCGGCCACGTAAAAATCACCGTTCGCAGCGAATGCGATATCGGCCGGTTTGTTGAAATGGGTTTCGTCTTCTCCGGGCACGTCTTTCTCGCCAAGCGTCATCAAAACCTTGCCGGCCGCACTGAACTTAGTGACGGTGTGGTTTCCGTTATCCGTGACCCAGACGCTGCCTTCAGGGTCCACGCGCAATCCATGAGCCGAGTTGAATTTCTGATCGCTGAATGGGCGAAGGAATTTTCCGCTCGCGGAAAACACGAGCAAATGCGGTTCGCCCCGATGAAACACGAGAACATTTCCGTCTGCATCGGTGGCGACTCCCGAGGCCGCTGCGAGTTTGAGGTTTTGCGGCAGCTGCGGAAAATCCGGCGCCACCTGGTATGCCGCGGTGGTTCCGCCAGCCTTCGGATTGCTGGCTGGGGCGGCGGTGAGGTCGAGGATGAAAATGCCGTGACCGACTCCCGCTGCATCACGGGATTTCGCCAATTGAAAGGCGATGAACTTGCCGTCGTCGCTCACGACTGGATTCGAGGCTTTGTAACCGGGAACATCGCTGAAGGAGGTGAGCCGTTCGTACTGTCCGCTGCCATCGAGCTTTAGTTTCCACAAATCGACATGGCCTGGGCCCTGGAGATTTTGTTTGTCGCATTCCACGAGGGTGAAATTGCCATCGGGAAAAATTCCTTCCGGTTCGTCATACTGGCCGGGCGCATTCGAGTAATTCACCACCTTTTTCGTGGCCAGATCCACGCCGCCAACTTCGGTGCCTTGATAACCGTAAGCGCTGAAGGTGATTTCTTGCTCGGCGGGCGGACGGAAGTTTTGCGTTTCAAGTGTGCATTGGAATGGCAAATCGGCGCTTGTAATGATGACGCGCTGATTCACCAATTTGGGCGCGCCGTTTTCGACGATGAGATCGGCTTCGAGCATGCGCGAACTTCGCGCAGGCATCTCGTCGGGATACTGGGCGGCCACATGCGTCCACGCGATGTGCATGCGCCGGCGGGACACGGCTGGTCCTTCGCTGCATTTGGTGCCGAGCGGTTGCGCCGGTTTGGTGAGCGATTTGTCGAGCATCCAAAGCCAGCATTGCACGCGCGCTTCGCCGGCGCGTTTGGGATCGAACGCTTGCGGACCGGACAACAAAATGTCGCCATTCTGCAGATACAAAGCGCGCGTGTAACCATGATGCGGATAATGGGCGGTGAGATTGCGGATTTGTTTCGTGGCCAAATCCAGTTCCATGGCATCGCCGAATGTCTTCGAAAGAAACAGAATCTTCTTCCCATCGTGAGACCAGTCCGCGCGCTCGCCAAACCAGGTGACGCGCTTGATGTGCGGCGGAAGTTGATCCGCGGGATTGACGCTGGCATTCGGTTCGGCGGCATCCAGCCAAACGATTCTGGCCGCTGTCCAGGCTGCGATCATCATCCAAAGGAGATTTGTTTTCATGATTTCACTCCAAACGCTTTGTGGCACCAATAACGGCGCGCGCGCCATTCTCGATCGGCTGGTAGGACGTCGCCGGTTCATCGTCAAATCGGCTTTGCGAAAAATCGAGCTTGTAGATCATTCCTTCGTAACCGACGACGTAAATTTCACCGCGATCATCCAAGGCAAAGGACGCGATGTATTGCGGGGATGCGCCGATCTGACGAATTGCGGTCAATTGCCGGTCTTTTTGTTTCAAGCCCCAGATGCGTTTCGAAGTGTAATCGCCAAAAATGTAAACGCCATAGAAGCTGGAATTCTGATCCGCTCGATAGACGTAGCCGCCGGTGACGGAATTGCCGAACTTGCGGCGGTAAGCGAAAACTGGCGGAACATAATCAACCTTGCTTTTCCGATACTTGCCTGAGAACGGTTCGAATCCTTCATAAACATTCCAGCCGTGATTTTCGCCGCGGCGAACGATGGCCACTTCTTCCACGCGATCCTGCCCCACGTCGCCAACCCAGAGATCGCCCGTGAGTGAATCAAAACTGAACCGCCACGGTTCGCGAAATCCATAGGCCCAAATTTCCGGCCGCGCCGATGAATCATTGCGGAATGGGTTGTCATGAGGAATGGCGTAAGGTCTGTCTGCTTCGGTGCGATCGACGTCAATGCGGATGATCTTTGAAAGGAGCCGCTGCAAGTCCTGACCGTGTCCATTCGGATCTTGCTGCGGTCCGGTATCCCCCATGGCAAGGTAAAGGTAACCATCCGGCCCAAAGCCAATGCATCCGCCGCTGTGATCCTGGGTCACGCTCACGATCTTCAGCAAACGGCGCGAGGGCTGGCCGGAATCGGTTCGGAAATCGGCGCCGGCAATTTTCTCGACCAGGACCGTTGCGATTTTCCCCTCTTCGAAGATCTGATGTTTCAGAAAATATTTGCGATTGGATTTGAACTGCGGGTGAAATGCCATTCCCAACAAACCGTTCGGTCCGCGTTCGTTGAACAGTTCCGCGCTGAAATCGGCAAACAAACTTTTGCGATCGCCCTCCGGATGTTTTTCGAGCAACCAGATTTTTCCAGTCTGATGCACGACCAGGAAGCTCTCGCGCAAACCGGGGACTTGTCCAAACCAGACCAGGCCGGAACGGACATCGCCCGGTTGATGAACGAACGCATGGGGAAACCGGAATTCCTCTTTGAAAAACGGCCGGACTGCGATCGGGCGCGCCAGCTCGGGAATGGTATCGGGCATCCCTCGATGGCTGGCCCGCGCCGTGCCCGGTTCTT
>JBFMDG010000441.1:0-6435 GCA_040754135.1 Verrucomicrobiota bacterium | reverse complement strand
AAAGAGGGCAGCCAAACCGCCCATGAGCATCAGTTTTTTCATAATCGAGAGCTGGTTCAATCTGTGGAGCGATGAGGAGTTGTGGCCTCGCGACGCCGCCACGGAACGACTGAGCCTAGGCTGGTTCGGGATGGCTGCGTAAGGGGCTTGCGTCCCGAAAAATGCAGGACAACAGCCTGGGACAAAGCGGCAATCGAAACTGAAAGCGACTGGCGGAAAACGCCCGGGAAACCTGATGAAATCGCGCAATGCCGCCCGCGCTGCGAAAGTGCGCTTCAAATGCCGCGGCCAACTCGCGCCAGATTTCGTTTCAGATGGAACCGTCCCGAGCGGAACTGACGTAAAGCGCGATCAGTTTGTTGCGCGTGCGCGCGTCGGCTTTGCCCATCATCTGACTGACGGCGTTGCGGACGGTTTTTTCGGCGATGGCAAGGCGATCTGAAATTTCACGATAGGTGCAGCCGTCGGCGAGATGGCGCAGGATCGACATTTCGCGCGGCGTAAAATGTTCGAGGGGATCGGAGCGGCTCTCCTTGGCGTGAGAGCCAGTGACAATATTCAACACGGCCGGGGCGAGAACCTGGGAACCTTTGCCTATGGTTTTGAGCGATTGGACCAGGACATCGTCGCGGCAGTCTTTTAGCAGATAACCATCGGCGCCGGCCGCGAGCGCAGCGAACACCAAACGGGCCTCGGCGAACGAGGTGAGAATGACCACTTTGATGGATGGGTTGAATTGCTTGATGCGGCGGCAGACCTCGGCGCCAGACTGATCGGGCAACCGCATATCGAGCAGCACGAGGTTGGGTTTTGTTTTCTGAACGAGAGGCAGGACTTCCTCGGCGCTTCCCGCTTCGCCGACCACCTGCAGGGCAGGCTCTTCGTTGAGGATGCAACGGACGCCAGCGCGCACGACGCGATGATCGTCCACGATCAGCACGCGGAGTTTGTCAGAAGGATTCATTGGGGATTTTTCCGGCGGGCAGCTGGATTTGAATGGTGGTTGGACCGCCCCGTTGCGTGGTCAGGTCGAAGCTGCCGCCGCAAAGTTCCGCGCGTTGGCGCATGTGTTTCAGGCCGCGGCCGTGATGGGCCGGCGCCAGCGGATCGAAACCCGCGCCGTCATCGTGCACGAGGACTTCCACGCCGGCCGTCGATTTGCGGATTCGAATTCGGATGGTTTGAGCGCGGCCATGGCGATGGGCATTGGTGACGGCCTCGCGCACGCATTGGAAAATCTGTTCCGACTGTTCCGGATCGAGCGCCAGAATGGCCGATTCATCGAGGTCATATTCCACTTTGGATTGTCCGGTGCGATTGTAGGCGTTGGCCAGCCCGGCCACGGTTTCGGGAAGCTGCAGCGGAGAAATTCCCTCGGACGGTTGACTGCTGAGATGCCGCCGGATGTCGGTCATGGCCGCGTCCAGTTCGTCGCCGATTTCCCGCACGATGGGCAGCGCGGCGGCGGGATCGGCGGGAATCGAGCGAGCCGCGCGGCGCAAGCCGAGGACGGAAGCGTAAATCGATTGGAGCACGCCGTCGTGCAAATCCCGTTCGAGGCGCACGCGCCCCTTGTGCGCCTGACGGAGTTCCTGCCGGGCTCGTTCGAGGTCGTTGGCCAAATCCTCCGCAGCCACACGCGCGCGCTCTTGAACCCGCATCGTGACGTAAATGGAAAGGGTCAACAGCACGCCGCACGCGCCCATAACCCACGCGCGAATTCGGTGCGAGTTTTTGTAGAAGAGATCATTCGGAACGGCAACGATATGCCATCGGTCCACGTACCACGGCAGTTCGATATCGAGATAGTGCGCGCTGCCGGATCGGGTCAACGGCGGGAGATGCAAGCGCGTCATTCGATTCGGCTCGGCAATCGGCCCGGCGTAGATGTCCACATCGATCTCGAGGGGGCGCGAGCCGAAAATGGATTCGAGAAATGGTTCCATGCAAATGGTGGCGGCGATCAATCCGATGGTCGCCATCTGCCTCTGCTTGCCGCGGTCGGAAACATAGCCGCCGAGATCTTCGCCCGGCGCGTAGGTTTCGCCGAGTTTTGTGGGGCGGGGCAAATCGCCGCGAAAGGCGCCGATGACAAACGTGAAGGCAGCGAGCGGCCGGTTGGAATTGGCGGCCGGGACGAGGAGCTTGCGCGTGGAACGGACGCCTTTGCTGTGAAAGAAATTGGTGCGGTCGCCAAATGAAAGCAGCAAGCCGGCTAAATCGCGCCCCCAAGGCGGCCGCGCGGCCGGCCCTTGCGCAGCTTGATACCAAACCCGGAATTCGCCATTCCGCCATTCCGCCACGGGGGGCCAATGCGCGGGAGGCGCCTCCTGCCAGCGTTCTTTGTTGTTTGAGAACTCGGCAAAACCCGGCGCGAACGCAAGCTCGGTCAACCCGGGATAATGCGCGCGGAGATTCATTCGCTCCATGCGATTGTCCCATTGCGTCTGGCTCGGCTTCTCATGGAAACTGATCCAGTCGGCGATGATTTCCAATCCTTGCTCGTATTTCTCGGCGCGGGTTTCGAATTCCTGTCGGTATTGCTCGACGCTTGCGAGGAATCGTTTCTGATCGTTTTGCGCCGCATCCTTCCATGCCCAGAGAAACACGAACAGCGTCAGGAGAATGCCCGCCGCCAAAGTAAAAACAGAAGCCGCGGGAAAATGTGGGCGGCTCGTGCGGCGATGAGTGGGGCGCGGCATTGCAAGAACATACTCAAGAGCGGCTCGCTTTTGCCAGTCCCGATCCTCTCCCACTCAGCGCCGGGATCGCCAGCATGCGCTCACCGGCCGCCAGCTTCTTATCCCTGTGCGATGGCTTGGGAAAAACAGATCGTGGCATCGTCTCGCGAAATTTCGTTCAATGCCACCGCGCGCCGTTCCTGCAAAGATTGGCGCGCCGCCAATGCCATGACCACAGCCATGCGGCCGTCGTGCCCGTTGACCGCGGGTTCGTGATTCTGCAGCACGCAATCGACGAAACTCTGTATCTCGGCGATGTAGGATTCGCGGTAGCGATCGAAAATAAACCCCTGCCAGCGCGATGAATGGAACCCGTCAGCGTTGGCCAGACTGTGACAATCGAGCGGCCGATTCGAGGCCGATGCCAAACCGGACGAGCCCAGCACTTCCGCGCGTTGATCGTAACCATAGGCGGCGCGCCGGCTGTTATCGATGCTGGCGAGCGCTCCGTTCGCCAAACGCAAAGTCACCACCGCCGTATCCACGTCGCCCACGCGCCCGATCTCCGCATCAACGAGCGCATCCCCGAGCGCATGAATTTCCTCGGCTTCACTCCCCGTGAGAAACCGCACCATGTCGAAATCATGAATGGTCATATCGAGAAACAATCCGCCCGAAGATTTGATGTAGTCGATCGGAGGCGGAGCGGGATCGCGGCTGGTGATGCGCACGACTTGCGGCTGGCCGATCGCGCCGCTGGCGATTAAATCGCGGACTTTGACAAAACTCGGATCAAACCGGCGGTTGAATCCAATCTGAAGCTTCACCCCGGCCTTGCCAACGGCCTCGAGACATTGGTGAATCCGCGCCAGATCAAAATCAACTGGCTTCTCGCAAAAGATGTGTTTGCCCGCCGCGGCCGCTTCAACAATCAATTGCGCGTGCGTTTCGGTCGCGGAACAGATCGCGACACCGTCCACTTGCGGATCGTCGAGCAGCACACGGGGATTGTCGGTGGCGACAGAAATCCGGCACCGCGCCGCGACCTCTTGTGCGAGGCAAAGATTGAGATCGGCAACGCCGGCCAATCGCGCGCAGCGGACCTGCGTGGCTATGTTTTCGGCGTGCAGTTTGCCGATTCGACCCGCTCCAATCACCGCCATATTCAGTTCACGCACCGGCCACACTCGCTTTCAGAGTCCGCATCGACGCAGATAATCGCGGTTGCGCCGCGCGAACTCTTTCGGCGCACCGGTTCCGGGCAGCACATCCTGCTCGACAACAATCCACCCGTCGTAATGGGACTGCTGCATGGCTTCGAGCAAATCGGGGAATGGGACATCTCCAGTTCCCAATTCACAGAAAATCCCATGTTTCAATGAATCGAAATAATTCCAACGGCAGGCGCGCGACCGCGCATGAACTTCGGGATGACAATCCTTGAAATGAACATGCCAGATGCGATCGCGGAATTGCCGCCAGCCCTCGAACACATCAGCGCCTCCGCCGAAACGATAATGCCCGGTGTCAAAACAGAGCCCCAACAGCGCCGCATCGGTGCGCCGCATTAATTCGTGAATTTCGAGCGGCGTCTCGACAAACCCGGCGGCGTGATGATGAAAAACGGAGCGCAAACCGGTCTCGCGCCGCACGGCGGCAGCAACGCGCTCAACGCCCTCGCTGAACATTTCCCACGCCGCAGGCTCGAGCCCTTGGTCCGGTGTGATGCGGCCCGCGCATTGCACGCGCACCGGATCTTTTCCATTGTCATCCGCCAGTACAATGAACGGGTGGGTGCCGGCAACTTCCGCCATGAGCCGCGCCGTTCGGATCGCGCGTTCCTCGCCGGGGGCATGCGCCGAAGCCTGCGCGAAAGCGACCGGCACAAAAGCGCCGAGCAATTCCAGGCCGCGAAGCGAGAGCTCTTCCCGCAATCGTTTGGGTTCGGCCGGCATGAAACCCCAATCGCCCAATTCCGTTCCGGTAAATCCGGTGTCGCACATTTCATCGAGCACCTGCGCGTATCCGAGCGCTTCGCCAGGGAGATCGAATTCGAGCACGCCCCAGGAACAGGGCGCATTCGCCACACGAATCGAAGGAGGCGTATTCATCTTTTCAAACACGCATTGTCCGGCGGCGCGCGCACGCAAATTCACTCAAAACTTCCGGCTCCATTCCTTCGGCCAGCGTTCCACCACCACTTTGGTTTGTGTGAAAAATTCGATGGCATGCCGGCCTTGCCCGTGCAAATCGCCGAAGAAACTCTCGCGCGCGCCGCTGAACGGGAAGAAAGCCATAGGCGCCGCCACACCGACATTGATGCCCACATTCCCGACTTCGGCTTCGTAACGAAACTTGCGCGCATTGGCCCCGTTGGAAGTGAAAAGGCAGGCCATGTTGCCGTAAGGGCCACGGTTCACGAAAGCAATCGCTTCCTCGATGTTTTGAACGTGAATCAACCCGAGCACCGGGCCAAAGATTTCCGTGCTCACCATTTCGCCGCATGGGTTGACGTCTTGAAGAAGGGTTGGCCGGATGAAATTGCCCTGCTCGAATCCGGCAATACGCGCGTTGCGGCCATCGACCAATGGCGTGGCCCCTTCCGCAATCGCTTTACCCACGAGTCCTTCGATGCGCGCTTTGCTTTGTGGCGTGATGACCGGGCCCATCTGGACTCGTTCTTCGAGGCCATAGCCAACGACCCGGTCGCGGGCGGCGGCGGCCAAAGCGTCGGTGAATGGCTGGCGCGCTTCGCCGACGGTCACGACCAGCGACGCGGCTAGGCAACGCTGGCCGGCGCATCCGAACGCGCTGTCGGCCGTTATGCGCGTGGTCGTTTCCAATTCGGCGTCAGGCAAAATGATGATGGGATTTTTTGCGCCGCCCTGGCATTGAGCGCGTTTGCCGCTGGCGGCGGCGCGGGCATAGACAAAACGGGCCACGGCGGTGGAGCCGACGAAACTGACGGCTTTGATCTGCGGATGATCGAGGATGGCTTCAACGGTGGTGCGCGCGCCGTGTACGAGGTTGAACACTCCTTTGGGCAAGCCGCTTTGCGCGATCAATTCGGTGATGCGTTGCATGGTGAGCGGCACTTTTTCGGACGGCTTGACCAGGCAGGTGTTGCCGCAAGCGAGCGCGTAAGGCATGAACCAGAAGGGAATCATGGCCGGAAAATTGAACGGACAAATGCAGGCGCAAACTCCGAGCGGCTGGCGAATCATCAACTCATCGATCCCCGCGGCGATGTCTTCCGAAAAATCCCCTTGCAATAAACTCGGCGCGCCGCAGGCCACTTCGACATTCTCGATGGCGCGCTGCAGTTCGGCGCGCGATTCGCCGATGGTTTTGCCGCATTCCATGGTGATGGTGCGGGCCAATTCCTCACCGTGTTGCAGGAGCAACCCTTTCAAGCGATCGAGAAATTTCACGCGCTCGGTCACGGGCGTGCGCCGCCATTCCGGATAAGCCGTCGCGGCCGCGGCCACCGCCGCATCCACCTCCGAGGCCGGCGCGAGCGGAACGCGCGCGAGCATTTCTCCCGTGGCGGGATTGCAAACTTCGATCGATTCGGCAGCCCCGGATGCCCGCCAGCCGCCGTCCACAAAATGGGGCAAGGTCGCAATCATAAATCAGGGAATGTTGGGGCGAATGCTTTCATGGGCCGCGCATTCACAAAAAATACTTTTCATTCCGCACCTCGCGCTCGTATTGCTCGCGCGCTTTGCGCACCGAAGGAATTTCCGCGACGGCT
>JBFMDG010000440.1:0-6447 GCA_040754135.1 Verrucomicrobiota bacterium | reverse complement strand
GTGGGCTGCGCCAGAAACGAGGAATAGGTTTCGAAGAAGATGGCGTAGCCGACCGGTTTGGCGCGACCCGACACAAACGCCAGCCACGATTCGAAGCGGCGCGGTTTTCCGAACCCGTGTTGGATCAAGCGGGCTTGGGCTTGCGGACTGGGCGGCGGGAGTTTTTCAAACAGCGCCAGCGCCACCACCAATTCGAGTAGTCCAGGCGCATCCGATTTCTTGGCGGGACGCAGGGAGAACTCCAAATCACGGCGCTCGGGATTCATGCCGCGGTTGTAGCTCAGCCCTCAGGCCAATTCAATGGCGCAGCCATGCACGGCTCACTCAAACTCAAACTTGTTGCGGATGCCCAGCAATCCAGCGCCGCACATCAAGTAGAGAGCCGCGCGAATCGCCTGGCCGCGGCGCATTTTTCAAGAAAGCTTTTTCTTCGCTTCCTCAGGCACGTCGATTTTTGTCGTGCCGACGTCCTTGACCTCAACGGTGGTGCGCCGATCCACATCGCGATCGTTGCCATTGAAGCTCACCGTGCCCTTCACGTGGAATTCATACTTGGAAAGGCTGCCATCCTTCACCCAGAACTTGACGGACCCCGTGGCGTTGCTGATAGAGGGACCATCGCCACCGCCGCCACGTCGGAACCGCAGGAAGTTTTTCGCGCCTTCTTCCGTGAGCGCGCCCGAATAAACGTCGCCCTCTTTTTTGAGATCTTTGCTCTGCGTGGCGAGTTCTTCCGCTTGCGTGGCTGGCGTGCGCAAATTGCGAACCATCATTCCAATGAACCGGCGCTGACCTTCGCTGCTCTCGATTTCAGCCAATGATTGCCACCCGCCTTCCGGACTGGTTACCGCGCCTTTCTCCCCTTTGGTGATTGCTACCATGGAGTTGTCGCCGAAGGTCATGGTCACATGTGTGTAGCCGCCCTTTTCGGTTTTGCCTTCGGTTGGGCCAGGCCGGAATTGGCTGGAGGCGGGAACTTCAACCGTTGTTTTCCAGCTGTAGTTGTCCTTTTCGCCAAGCTTTTTCGCGGCGGCAATGACGTCGTCTTTGGGGGTATCGGCTGCGAGCAGGGAGCAAGCGGCCAGTGTTGCAGCTATGCACAGAATGGTTGGTTTCATAACGGATGTTGAGGGCGTTGAGTTGAGTTGAGTTGAGTTGAGCATCGGTCGGTGTCAGTCGGTGTCGTTCGGTGAAGTGGAATCGGAGGTTGGCTGCGCTGCTTGAACCAGCCACGCGGTTGGCCTCGGTTGCGGACTGTGAATTGTTCATCGTATCGGCACCTTCCCCGCTCTGGAAGGTGATCGACGGCATAGATGACCACCGAAAAGCCCTTCCGGTTACCGAGCGCAACCGGACAACGATGCGTCCTCGTGAAGGCGAGGGCATGCCCAATCCATCGAGCGACGACCGCGATTATCGCTGCACCGGTTTCAGTGCCGGCCAGCCGTCTGCCGTCCATTCCATGGGGCGAATAGCCAAAGTCGGCGATCCCCTTTCCGTCCCATCATAGAAATGGCAACTGAACCAGTATTTGCCATCTTCCAGGAAAATTCCGGCATGGCCCGGGCCGATGAATGCCTCGTCGGTGTTCAGGAAAAGCGTGCCGCCGCCTTGTGCCAAATCCCTCCCGTCGCGGTCGAGGTACGGTCCGGTTATTTTCTGGCTGCGCCCGATGCGGATGTTGTAGGTGCTGTTGACTCCGCGGCAGCAGAAATCCCAATTCACGAACAAATAATAGAACTCTTTGTGCCGGTAAATGAACGGCGCCTCGATGGCCTTGGTGTAAGCGAGAGTGTGCACCGGAGAATCGGGGGCGATCCGTTTGCCAGTTTTCGGGTCGAGTTGGATCAACTTGATGCCGCTCCAAAAAGATCCAAACGACATCCAAAGTTCGCGTTCCGGTGTTTGGATCAAGGCCGGATCGATGGCGTTGAAATTGTCCGATCGTGCCGATTCGATCACGATTCCGTGATCCTCCCAGCGGAATTCGGGATCGGCCGGATCCAACGTTGCGTTCGAGACCAGGGCGATCGCGGAAGTGTTCACACCGAATTTCGATATCGAATAATAAAGCCAGTATTTGCCCGAGTGCCGGATGACGTCCGGAGCCCATAAATGTCCGCGGTGCCCGGCGACGACGTTGGTGATCCAGGACGGCACGGTTTCGAAAACGCGCGGGCCGCGGTCCCAATGCCGCAGATCTTTCGAACGCCAGGATAGGATGCCGGTCCCGGTGGCGAAGAACCAATATTCATTTTTGCATTGGATCAACGTAGAAGGATCATGGACGCGCGGCAGGAGTTTGCCGTTCCGTTCGAGTGAAGCCAAAGCGGCCGGACCAGGTTGGGCATTGGTGGCGGGGCGCGGGTTGATTTGCGACGGCGTCTGGGCGAGCGCCAATCCATTGGCGAGCCAAAGCGCGAGGCACAATAGGGTCACTGATTTTCCCAACCAAAGCTTGCAGATGCAATCGTTCATACTTCAAGGAGCCTCGGGTATTACGCGATGATACCGATCGATGGCCGGTTGTCGCACGCGCTGCACTTTTCCGTTCGGCCAATGAATTTCCACACTCTCAACCTGCTCGGCCGATCCGATCCCGAAGTGGACGGTGTTCGCATGTTGAGAACGATAAGAATCGCCATTGAGCATCCAACGCAACTGACGCCGGCCACCCGCGTGCAAAATCACCTTTGCCCCGGACGTCGAGAATCCCTTCTTTTCTTTTAAATGGAAACCAATCCAGTGATTCGAACCCGCCGTCACGTTGCGCAAAATGTGGAGGCCTTGCCGAGGCCGCGGCCATTCCTCAAACGTCGTCAGCACCAGGTCCACTTTCCCGTCGCCATCCAGATCGTCGCTGACCACATTGCGGCAATCTTCTTCCAACGCCACGCCGGCCAGATGCCCGATTTCAAGAAAATCTTTGCCAGCACGATTCAGAAAGAGCCGGTTCTTTTCAAAGCCGCCGTATGAGTAACCCGCGCCATAAAGCCGTGTGGCCGTGCTCCGGAAGTACTGGTCCATGGCCGGATCATGTTTCGAACTCGCTGCGTAAATGTCGTGCCGCCAGAACTGCCGCTCGTAATCCCGCGTGCTGGCGCGGCTCTTGTGTCCGTTCACAATGTAAATATCGGTATCCGCATCGTTGTCGAAATCAAAACTCGTCGCGCCCCATGACCAGCCCGTGGACGCAACCTTGGCGCTCAGCTCGGTGTGCCGAAACCGGTCCTTCTGCCAGAATAACAGCCGGTTCCCGTAGGCCATCTTCGAACGCATTTGCTGAGGCGCTGGCAAATGATCCGGCCCAAGTCCCAACGCATCGAGGCGTTGCCCCACGAACGAATTCATCCCGATCATCAGCAGGTCCATGTGACCGTCCAGATTGTAGTCCGCAACCGTATGCGCCATGCCGAACGCATGCCGCTCATCCAACAGTTCCCCGGTCACGTCTCGAAATTGCCCCCGCCCAAGATTCTCAAAAAGGTCCATGCCCGCAAAGTCACTCACCATCACCAAATCCAGATCCTGATCATTGTCGTAATCCAAAAACGAACAGCTGTACGTGCGGCGGAATCGTTTTGTAGCCAGGCCCGATGCTTCCGTGCGATCAACAAAATTTCCTTGCCCATCGTTCACCAGCAAATAACCGGGAAAACCATCGTTGGCATCGTAATAGGGCGTCGGCATCTGGCCTTCCACGTACGGCACTTTGTACTGCGCGAGCCACAAATCCAGATCTCCGTCCTGATCAATATCGCCCGCCGTCATGACAAACGGGTTTTTCATCGCTTCTGATGTGAATGCCACACGACGGGGTGACTCCGGGAATTGGCCGTCTGTTTGGCCGGCATAAACCAACAGCGACAAGAGATCTGCCGCAACACAATCGGACACCCCATCGCCGGTGACATCAGCGAAGAGCACGACATTGATTTTTGGCTCGAAATGCTGGCAGAGCGGGGCACGTTTGAAGCGGCCTTGCCCCAGGTTCCAGATCACGAGATTGTTGCACCCGAGAATGAGTTCGGAGAGTCCATCGCCATTTAAATCATGCAAAATGAGCGGATCGATAAAAATGGTTTCCTGATCCGGCTCGAGTTCCTGTGACATGACCACCTGGAAATCGGACGGCCCTGCGCGCCGCACCATTTCCAATTCGGTGACGGTTATTTTTTCTGGCACCGGGTCTCCTTCCGGTTCAGGCAACGGACCCCATTCCACTTGCATCTGGCCGCGGAGGGCGACGCGTTCCGACGGATTGCTGCGCGTGACGTTGAGCGTAAAAACAAATGTGGATCGCGTTGGGCCATTGGTTTGAGGCTCGAAACGCGCGTGGCGCCACTCTGAATAATCGAGCTCGTAACCTTGCGCCTGGAACCCGCGCACGAATTGCTGCCAGTCCGGTTGCGATCGGATTGGCCCTGGCAACGCGACGCGATGCCGCGAGATGCCGTGCTCGATTGTTTCGATGATTTGGTTGGTGCCTATGATCAACTGGCCGAAGGGAAATTTCTCGAGCACATCCAACCCATTCTGGCTCGCACGGAGCGCGTCCCAAAGTTTCAAAAATGGTTCTTCGTACCGATGCGACAATAATTCCTGGGCCCAGACCGTTTGATCGAGGGCATTGCGTTCGGCTTCAATGGCGAGAAAACGCTTCAATGTTTCGGGATCCGGTCGGGCTTCTGAAAATCTTTCGGAGCGAGGCGATGCAGAGTTCGGCGCTGCCGGCCCGCGTTCCAATTTGGCGACGATTAGATAGAAGAGAACCGCGGCCAGGACAAGGGTCACAAGGATGACGAGTCGCTTATTCATTCTCATGACGCGCGGCCATGGTCGTCGCTGGATGCGGTTCGAAATCCGTCGAAACCTGCGGCAAGGCTCATGGCGAATCGGTTGGGTTCGGGATGATTCGGACGCTTTCGCCAAGCCAGTTCAGATAGCGTTCGGTGCCGGAAGTCAAAGGAACGGCCAGGAATTCCGGCGTGTCATACGGATGATTTTCGAGGACGAACTTTTCGAGCGGCTTCAAGCGGGAGCGTGTGGTTTTGAACACGATGAGCCATTCGCGGCTCGATTCGATGCGGCCTTGCCACCAGTAATGCGATTCGATTTGAGGCACGAGATTGGCGCAGGCCACGAGCCGCTGATCGAGGGCCCCACGAGCCAGCATTCGAGCCGTCTTGCGATTGGGCACAGTGACCAGGACGATGGAAAATGCGGCGGCAGACTTCATTCCCGCACACGTTGCCAGCGATTGCGAAAATCGCGCAAGAAATTTGAGGAAACCTTCTGCCGAAAATTTATGGGAATCGTCCTCGGGGGTGAATTGCGCCGAGGACGAATTCGGATTCAAACCGCGAATTGGATGATTCATGCGAGTGTGGAAAACCGACTGGCACATTGCTTCTTCCTGGTGAAAGTTGGGGCGCTGCATGAAAGCCACTTTGCCAAATCCTGCTTCCGCACCGACGAAAACGGACGAGGTGCATGACCTGAAGCGGCTTCTCGAACAAAAAGCGCACGAGCTCGAAGCCGCGCACAAGGAGCTCGAAAGCCTCGCCTATTCGGTGTCGCACGACCTGCGAGCTCCCTTGCGCGCTATCGAAGGGTTCGCGCGCATTCTGAGCGAGGATTACGCATCGCGCCTGGATGACGAAGGGCGGCGCTATCTGGAAATCGTGGCTGCAAGCGCCTCGAAAATGAATCGGCTGATGGACGATTTGCTGGCGTACTCGCGGCTCAGCCGTGTGCCGCTGCAGATTTCTCGTTTCCAGCCCGGCTCCTTGATCGAGTCCGTTTTTCAGGAAGTCCAAGCCCAGGAAAAGGCGCCGAAACGCGCGGCGCGTTTGACAGTGCAACCGTTGCCGAGCATCGACGCGGACGAAGCTCTTATCCGGCAGCTGTTCCGCCATTTGTTGAGCAACGCATTGAAGTTCGCGCAACCGGAGGAATCCGCGCGGATCGAGGTCGGCCAAATCAATCGTGATGATGAGACGGTTTTTTACGTGCGCGACAATGGTGCTGGATTTGACATGCAGTACGCGGGCAAGTTGTTCGGACTATTCCAACGGCTGCATTCGAGCGAAGAAATTAGCGGCGAAGGTGTCGGTCTGGCCATGGCGCAGCGCATTGTGCATCGGCATCATGGACAAATTTGGGCCGAAGCCAAACCGAACGAAGGCGCCACGTTTTATTTCACATTGCCTGCACCGAAAGGCGCTGTTCCCGATGGGCGCGCCTGAGAAGCAGGTTGAGAAGCAAAATGTCAATTGAGGGAATGGTGGGCTGTTTCTACTGATTTCGCGTTTCTGGAAGCTCTTCGGTTTCTCAAAGGATGTCCAAGTTTGGCTGGGAGTGTTGTTCATTTGCTTTCGGCAATGGGTGGCCGCTCTGTCTGAAAATTGCGTGGGGTCCTGCGGCCAAAAGAGCCGCCGCCCAGAC
>JBFMDG010000439.1:0-6453 GCA_040754135.1 Verrucomicrobiota bacterium | reverse complement strand
GGATGTGTATCAAACCACCGATGGCGGTCAGAATTGGAATCCGATCACGGGCACCTTGGCCGGGCGCAATCTCGATCTGCGCACAGTCGAGTATCTGCCTCAAGGAACCGGACCAGCCGGCGCGCAGGCATCACAAAATGTGGTGCTCGTGGGCGGGCGCAACGGCGTTTATCGCGCGCTCAATCCCAACGGGATGAACAATCAGATCTGGACCGAGTTAGGCGGCAACCTTCCCAACGCCATCGTCAGCGATGTCCGCTACAATGCGGCGGATGATGTTTTGACCGTGGCGACGCTCGGGCGCGGCGCGTGGCTGCTGCGCAATGCCGCGGGAACGATCGACGACCAAAACGTGCTCCAGATTGTCGGCACACCGGGAATGGCCGATGTCATTGGTTTGATTCGCAATGCCGCCAACCCGGCGTTGCTGGATGTCTTCTTTAATTCCCTCACGCCCACGCAGCAAATCCCGCTCGCCTCGATCCGGCGCATTGAAATTTATACCGAGGATCAGGGCGATGTGATTGTTGTGAATGCGGCCAATGGGGTGATTTCGGTGCCTGATGAGATCCACGTGACCGGCGGGGATGGCACGGACGATCTGTTCATTGAGGACACGGTGGGCGGCGCCACAGCGACGCAGTTTGGGAATCGTTACCGGGTGAGCCGTAATGGCGAGATCATGTTCATCAATTACAACGAGGTTGAAAATGTTCATCCGAATATTGTGGTGCATCCCTTGTTGCAATTGCAGGATGGACTGCTTCATTCCGGCGGCTGGGCCATGGCCCTGGCCAGGCCCGAAGCGCTCGGCCGGCCGCTGCCCGTCCTCGGCAACAGCCTCGGCACCACCTTGAGCGGCCAGCCTTCCGGCGAACAAAGAGTCACCAGCGATCCCATCGCCGGCACTGCCGTGCCCAGCATCCCGCTCAGCACGATCGGGCATTCAATCTTCCAACGGATTTTCGAAACCGGCCCGGGCGCCCTCGCCATCAGCTCGATTGGCACGGTCATCACCGATCCCACCGCCCTCGAACTCCGGCTCGAAGCGCTCGATGCCAATCCGAGCAACGTGACCCTGACCACGACCAGCGATGGTTTCCGTTTCGACATGCAAGTGGCCACAACTTTCGGCGGCAAATCGCGCATCGATATTGCAGGAGTTGGCGGCACAGTCAGTCTCTCCGGCGAGTTGGAAATCCTCGCCGATATTTCGGTGCATCTCGTCTTTGGCATCGACAGCAACGGATTCTTTATCGATCCGCTCGCTGTCACCGGCCCCGAAATCACCGTTACCAATGTGCGCGTCGGCAGCGGCGGGACGGTGACCGGACGGGGGCAACTCGGGTTTATTGAAGTGCAATTGCAGGATGGCGTGTTGCAATTCGATCCTTCCGTTCAAATCACCGTCAACCTCAATGATCCCGGAGCGAACCCATTCACGTCGGTCGATGACAATCTCATCCGCGTCGATCATCTGCACGCCGGCTCGATCGCATTCCTCACCACGCAACTGACCGGCAACGCCTCGGCGGACGACATCACGTTCCAGGGCACGTTCGAAGTTTCGCCACTCGGTTTCGACGGAACGCCGCTCTTCAGCCTCGGTTCGGTCGGCATCAATCTCGTCTGGCCCGACATCACCAACGTCAGCGGATTCAGCGTGAACGCGACGGTTGGTCCCGCGCAGGACGTCGTGCGTTTCCTGCAAACTGCGGCCGATGTGTTCATTGACGGCATCACCGCGCTGGCGCCGCGGTTGAACGACATTGCGGGAGTGGATTTATTGGCGACGAACATTCCATTGCTCAACCGGACTTTGGGCGAGATCCTTGGAGGAGACGCGTCGCCGATTTCATATAGCGGCAGTCAAATCAGCGAGATCACCGACATCGAAACGCTGGAGCCGAACAACGAGTTCAGCCTCGTGCTCAATGGCGTTACTCCCGCCACTGCCGGAATCAAAACCGGCGACCTGGTGGTCTATCGCGGCAGCGGCGGCGAGGATTTCGAGGGAACAGTGGCGCGCGTTTCCGGGAATACGCTGTTGATTCAATTTTCCGCGACGCGCACGCAGGAACCCAACCGCGTCGATCCCTCATTTCAGATTCATCGCGGCGGAAGATTGGGCGATCAATTCCGCGCCACCCTCGACAGCATCCTTCAGCCATCCACGTTTGGATTCCGCGTGCCGACGCTGCAGGAATTGTTGCGGGAAGTTGCCGGCCTGCTCGGGATTGATCCCGAATTGATTAACGTCTCGCTCACCGGATCCGGCTCGGATCGCGCCGTGCAATTCATCCTGCCGGTGAACATCGACCCGTTCAGCTTCACTTTCAGTGAACCTCTTGCGATCGGCGGTTCACTGGCCAGCCTTTCGATGGAGGGCACCTTCAATGTCACCATCGATCCGCAGTTGCGATTCGGTTTTGGGGTGCGGCTGGCCGATGGACTCTCGGCCGACCAGCGCTTTTATATTGTTGCCGATGAAACGCCGGAATTCGTTCTCAACGTTCATCTCGGTTACGACAACCCAGTTTTGCGGGGAACACTCGGACCGATCGACCTTGAATTGACCGAAGATCCATCGATCACGCCGAACGATGGCGTGACCATCGACGCCACCATTTCCATCAACCTGACCGATCCTTCCGCGACCGATGATGGCCGCATCACCGTGGCCGAATTGGCTTCGAGTATTCTCGATGTATTTGATGCGTCGATCGACGCGCGGTTTGACATTGACGGACTCAAGTTGAGTCCGCTGGGCGGCGCCTTTGGTTCATTTACGATTTCGCTCGATGGCGAGGAGCCGGATCCATCGCCCGGCCACGTGCAAAGTTTGTCGGATCTAAGCGGACTGCTTTCAGGCATTGAAATCACCGGCAGTTTCAGCCCGGCCAACTTCCTCCGCCCGGGCCCGTTCGAAGTGGTGAGCATGCTGCGACAGCTCATCGTGTGGCTCGCCGATTTCCGTGATGCCGATGTTTTCGATGTCGAAATTCCGTTCACCGACACGACCATTGGCGAGGCCTTTGACTGGACGCAATTGTTCATCGATGAAATTTACAGCAATGTCATCAGCGTCGAACTTCAGTCCGGCCAGGACATTCCCGATTTGATCGCTGACAATGGCGGTTCCTACACGCTGACGAATGCCAGGTTCCGATTGCAGATCGACGACGAAACGCCGGTCGAAGTCACGGTCAACGGCACGTTCACCTCTCTGGAAAATATCAACGACCCCTTCGACAACACCACGCTGGTCGGTCTGTTCAACATTGGATTGCGCGATGCCGGATTGGGCGGCTCGACGATGGAGAACCGGCTGGTCGGTTCGGGCAAACAGGTCACGCGCACGGAAGGACGCGTCACCGCCCGCATCCATCAAAATGCGGAGCCTGGGATTCATCGCTTCGTCATTGCATTGCAACCGGGGGCCATTGCCGAGATGAGCCGCCTGAAGATGACCGATCTCGAGGCAGCCATTGCGGCGCTCGGTTTCGGACCGAAAGACGCGACGTATGGCGATGAAGATGGCACCGCGGCGCATCCTTACACCGTCGAACAAACGGCGGTGGAAACGCAGCGTTACTCGGCTGAGGAATTCTTTGTCGCGCTTGGCGCCCTGGCTGGAATTCCCATCACCTACGATCCCGCCACGCGGATTTACACTTACACGTTCAATGAGAGCGCCACTTACGACACGCACATTCCGTTCAATTTCAGCGGAGCGCTTGGCGATCTGGCGGGCGCGGAAATCAATGGTCTGTTGCATCTGGCGGCCACGGTCGGCTTCCAGTTTACGCTCGGGTTCAACCTTAGCTCTGCGGAAGTCCCGCGCATCATCAACAGCTCGATGGTTCCGGTGCCCTCGAACGGCCAGATCTCGCGCAATGCCACTTTTGATGTGTTCATCAATGACGAGATGGCGCCGATCCAGGTGAAACTCATGCGCAGCGCCACGACCAATAACAGCAGCATCGCAGATCTGGCGCAGGACCTGAACGACGCGTTCGCGCTCGAGACCTGGAACGGCAATCCGCTCAGCGCCGCGCTGGTCGCTCAGCAGGCCGGAAACAGCCTGGTGATTTCCGCGCGAGATTCGCAGCTCGGGATTATCAATCGGCTGACAATTCAATCACGGGCCGATGATCCATTTGCCAGTGAACTCGGCTTTGGCGTGGAAGTATTGGAGATTGGCGGATTGCGCTATTACGGATCGACCTCGCAATCGCGCATGCTGGGACTGTTTTTGGAGAATGCGCAGCTCACCGCGCAGTTGCAGGTCAACACCGAAACCGATACCGCCACCTATCCTGAAGCCAACGCCAATGGCCTGAGCGGTTCGGTCCAGTTTGGCTTCGTCGAAGTCGCCGCCGCCAATGGCGCGTTCGGCACGCTCGAATACGACGGCGTCACGCCGCATCCGATCACGGCTTCGCTGAGCTTGCGCAATGAAGCCACCGGCAGCAGCCGGTTTTATCTGCCCGATTTGTTCGAAGCCATCGAACAAGGCTCGTTCCTTGAAATGATCGATGGTCCTAACTTTGAAGGCAGTTTTCTCGCGCGTTTGGGCGGGTTGAGCATCAACATCAATGGCGTAGCCATTCCCGGCCTGCTCGGGTCGAATCCGCAAGTCTCGCTCTGGGTGCCGGACATCACCGATCTCGATTACAATCCTGATCCGTATGATGGGACGAACACCGGGATTTTCCTGACCTACCCCGACCTCGGCCACCTGCTCAATTTCCAGAGCCTGAGCTTCACCCAATTGATTCAAGCATTGCGCAGTTTGGTCAATACGCTGAGCCAGTTGAACGAGTTCGGGTTTCTCAACGAGAAATTGCCCATCATCGATGCCAGCATCAATGATCTCGTCGATTACGCCGCGCAACTCGCTGAGCTCATCGATTCCGTCGCCAGTCAGCCGGCAGCGTCCCTTCAGGATTCCATCGAACGCCTCGAACGCGACATCGAAACGCTGTTCGATCTCGACCCGGATTTGCTCGATGTGCTCATCGACAACAACGGGCTCGATCCCGCCACGCTCAAGCTCACGGGCGGCGACGCCACGCACCGTGCGCAAACCACCATTGATCCGGGTGGCGCCGACAACGCGTTCATCATTCGCACGACGGCCAACGGTTCCACCTGGAACAATGTCAATGTCCGCATCGTTGGCGACCGCGTGCTCACCGGCAACAACGCCCTCGTGCAATGGGATGAACAGAATCGAGTGTTGACGCTCAAGATGCGCGGCGGAGAAACCACCGCTCAAACCATCGTCAATGCCATCAACGCCGCCAGCACGCCGTTCGAAGCGTTGCTCGTCGCCGGAGGCGGCGGCACCCTTCGGACGACGGCCCTGAAATTCTCGCTCGACCTGACCGCGGGAGTGGCCGATACCCTGCCGCTGCAGCTCGATTTGCGGCAGCTCGCGCAGCAACTCGCGGGAGGCAGCGGGGGCGCCGCCGATTTCCTGGAAGCCGTCACCACGCTCATTCAAGTGACCGGCTCCGGTGTGCTCGAAGTCAGCGCCAGCGCGTCGCTCTCCGTGGATTTCGGCCTCGATCTCACCAACCCAACCGCGCCGGAACCGTTCTTCTACGACACGACCCAGCTCGAACTCCTCGCCAAAGTCCTCGGCCGCGATATCAATATCGAAACCTCCCTCGGCTCCGTCATCGGCATTTACGTCAAGGATGGCGAGGTCACGCTCGATCAGGATGGCGATCCGGAAACCGACGCCACGGACAACGACCGGGGCGTGCGATTCGCCGTCTCGCTCAACGACACGAACAATGACGATCGGATTTATTTCTCTGAGAACTGGCTCAGCACCGACATCATTCAAATCAGTTTGATGGGCGGTTTCTCGGCGTCGCTGCCCATTTTCGCGCCGACCGATTCGATTCCGCTCGGGAGCACTTCCGATGGTAATGGCGACGGGCATCCGGACAACGTGCTGTTCATCGGCATTTCGGATTTTGCCGGTCTGTTCAACGGCGCGGATGTCGTCACGATTGCCACGCCTGATTTGGCGTCGTTGGTGGCGAACGTCGATTTTTGCAGTGTGCTGGAAAATGCCGGGCTGCTTTTGGACGGCCTGGATGGATTGCTCGGCTCGATTGAAGATGGATTGCGCGAGTTGGTCGAGTCGAACGCGCTGCCGATGCTCGGGGATGGCTTTGCCGACGCCGCCAATTTCATTCAGGACTTCCGCAATGGATTGCTTGCGAGCATTCGTGAGGAATTGGCCAGTGCTGGTGGCAGCGCGACGACGCTCCTGGAAAACGCGCTCAAGAAAGCCTTTTGGAATTCGCTTGGCCCTGGCGGGCTCGATTTGCTGGTCAATGCCGATACTGGCGCGCCGCTCGATCCCGCGCTTGGTTTCCAGCAGCTGGACATCACGCTCGATTGCACTGAAGGCCTCGTCGTCAACCTGCGCCT
>JBFMDG010000438.1:0-6477 GCA_040754135.1 Verrucomicrobiota bacterium | reverse complement strand
ACTCCATAAGGCGCGCTCCACAGCGCCACAAACGCTCCGCCATCCACCACTTTTGGACTGCGGTGGCAAAGCGCCAGCGCGACACCGCGTTGGCCATCTCCACGCGCGCCGGAAAAACCACCGCACGCCGGCGCGGCCAAAGCGCTGTCGCCACTTCGTTCTGCCAGCGCACTCCATAAAGGCGCGCTCGGCAGCGCCACCAATCGGACGTGGAGTAATCTCGAACCGGAGCAAGAGAAGTGAGGTTGTGGGGGCTGCGTTGGGAGTGGCTGGGTGTCTCATGGGTCAAAAGGATCGAGCCTGATTGCAAATCCGCCTGCTGGAGCGAAGCGCCTTTGCTGAATTCCAACCGTGCATCGGCACGACGGTTTAGCAACGCCAATGCCGGGCACTCAAATCATACCGAAAGCAGCCTTTTAACTCCTCTGATGCGTGAATTCCACGCGCGAAAAAGGAAAACCACGCCTGTCCAAAACAATAATGCGCATTTTGAACCGTTTTGAATCAGCGCAACACTGCTTGCGCGTGCCCTACCACGCCCTTTTCTTACGGAACAATTCGTGTGAACCGGCTTTGCCGCGGGTCGAGGGCAGTGCTGCGGGATCTCGTTGCGCTTTCTTCAACCCGCTGGCTTTAATAAACGCCGCCATGACCATGAAATTTGCGATCTGTAATGAAATCTTCCAGGGCTGGAAACTCGAAGACACCTTTGCCTTTGCCGCGAAAGCCGGTTACGACGCGGTCGAAATCGCTCCATTCACCATCGCCAACGCCGTCACCGATGTTCCAGCTGCCGATCGCACAAAGATTCGCGACCTGGCAGCGCGCGCGGGAATCGTCATCTCGGGGATTCACTGGGTGCTGGTCAAACCGGAAGGTCTTTACATGAATCATCCGGACGCTGCCATTCGCCGTCGGACGGCGGAATACTTCAGTGAACTGGTGAATTTTTGCGCCGATCTGGGAGGCCGGTTTATGATCGTCGGTTCACCCAAACAACGCAACGTGTTGCCGGAGGTTACCCGGGAACAGGCTTGGGAATGGGCCACGGACGTTTTTCGGGAGCCGGTCATGCGAGCGGAGCAACGCGGCGTGACCATTTGC
Source organism: Verrucomicrobiota bacterium (assembly GCA_040754135.1). Classification (GTDB taxonomy): domain Bacteria; phylum Verrucomicrobiota; class Verrucomicrobiia; order Limisphaerales; family SIBE01; genus JBFMDG01. The sequence goes on along the minus strand of JBFMDG010000438.1, from coordinate 5,373 downwards.
TTCGAACCACTGGCGCCCACAGAGACCAACTTCATCAATACCGCGGCGGAAGCGATCGAGTTTGTTGATCAACTGCATACACCGCATTTCCGGATTATTCTCGACGTGAAAGCCATGAGTTCGGAAGCGAAGCCGATCCCGGAGATCATCGGCGATTCCTGGCCCAAATTCGCTTACTTCCATGCCAACGATAAAAACCTCAAAGGACCTGGGTTCGGCGATGTGGATTTCAAACCGATCGCGGCGGCGTTGAAGCAGGTTGGCTACACTGGCTTTGTCTCTGTCGAAGTTTTCAAATTTGATGAAGGCCCGGAAGCGATCGCGACGCGCAGCATTGATTATTTGAAGCGAACCTTCCTGTCGTAACGGAAACGCGGAATGCTGATCTTTCGCGAGGGGGTCATTCAAAGCCGAACCACCGTGGGCAAGCCATCAAAGGCAGGAATCGGCAACACTTTTCCACCAGGGACGTTTGGATGCGGGTTGATACCTTTGAGCGGCTATTTCGCGCAAGCGGCCTCGCAAATTGATGCGCGACCACAACAGGAAATAGAGGTCCACTCCGATTCCGATGCCAAACCAGGTGACCAGGAAGAATTCGCCCTCGGGACTGCGCGGTTGGAACATCGTCAGCGTGAGGAGCAAAAGATAAATCACCCACGGCAAAACGAGGATGCGGGCGATGGCGCCGCTGGCGGCCCAGCTGGCCCGTTTTGAAACCAGGCCGAGCCACATGCTGACCCAGGTGAGTGCATAAAGGTCAACCACGAACAAAATGATTCCGAATACCCAGATCAGAAACCACCAGCGCGAATCCGATGGTTCAAGTTGAACGCTCGAAAGAAGCATGGCCGCATCCACCATCAGAATGAGCGTCACGGGAATTCCGAATTGCCGGAACAATGCCAGGATTTGGCCATCGATAATTTCCTGGACTGACATAGGCGTGCTGAGCACCAGTTCGAGTGAGCCGGTCTTTTGATCCTCGGCGAGCGTGGTTGACGCCTCCGAGGCGAGCCAAAAGCGAATGACCGTATGGAGGAGAATTCCGGTCGTGATGAAGACGCCTGGGGAAAACATGTCCGAGCCATAACGAAGGCCGCACCATAGCCAGACTGCGGCGGCCGCGCCCAAAAAGGCGAACACGTAGGCCGGCTTTAACCGGTTGCGTGCGGCGAGCCAGTAGTACGCATTCACATTGAGGAGTTTCGTCCGGTATTGCCGCCGCGTTTCCGAATCTCCAAAAGCCCAGTGATGCCAGCGTTCACGCCAATGCAGATGCCGTTTGCCCGCAGGCTTGTCCTGCCATGTGTGAGGGAGAAGCACACTGGCCAGCGCCAAAAAACTCCATATCAATCCCTGGCTCACCGCCACCGATTTCCAAAAGCGGTCGGGCGCCGTCTGATACATGGCATCGAACGCATAAGCAAAACCACACGCCGCACTCGGAATGAGAAAACCCGGTTCGATCGCGTTCAAATTGTTTTTGACGCTGAGAAAAAATCCGTATGCCGGCGGCCCGGCGTTGGCCAGGAGTATCAAAAGAAAGGTTCCAGCCGCGGCTTTGCGCTGCTCCCGGCTGATCGCAGAAATCAACAACCCCGCCGAAAGCGAAAAAAACAACGTGTTCGCCAAAACCAGCGTCATCCGCCCCACCTCATGCACCGTCAATCCTCCCATCAACAATGGCACCGCCAAAATTGGAAAGATGGCCACGAGCCGATAAAAGGTCGGGATTGATGCCGCCACCAGTTTTCCGAGCGCCACGTCGTACCCTTTCAAATCGGTCAAAAAAAGCAGGCCCAATGTCCCTTCGCGCTTTTCTTCGCTGACGCAATCGGCCGTCACATGCAAGCCCGCCAGCAACGCGTAAACAAATGCGAGCCCGGAAATGACATAAAAGAGCATCTTGCCGCGTTGCGCGCTGGAACTGTAGGTCTCGGCGGAAAGCCAAACCCAAACACACACACCAAGCGTCACCAGCACCGCGGCAAACCGTGTCCAATAGGTGCTGCTCCGCCGCGACGCCACCAACAACTCACGTTGTACAACGGGAAGAAAGATCATCGCTGCTCGATTCCTTCCCGATCACGCGCCAAACTCCCACCGAAGGAAAGTCGTCGAGGACTCGAAGACGCGATAGAAGACCCATCGGATTGATGTGCCGTTCCTGAAGTGGCCTGCATGCGCGGATGCTACGGATGCCTCTTTCCATTGAAAAGCAAAAGCATGCAATGCAAGCGATCGGCACGTCCTTTCTTTCAAAGCTTCCACTCAGTTGCCGGCAAGTTTCGGAGCCGGAGTTTCCTGGATTCCAAACCAGCGCGAGACCAAGCCGCCGGGCGGCCCTTCATATTGGGTCAAAGCCGAAGCGCGAAATTGTCTTCGCAACCGTCTCCAGGCCCAGAGATATCCCGCAATAAAATCAACCGCGAGAAAGATGGTCAGCCAGATCGAAATCTGAAAGACAATCGGCAAGTCGTAAGTGCGAATCGCAAACGTGTCCCAAACGATCATGGTTCCGATGTGCAACAGGACTGGCAAAGCCAAGGTCAGCGCCATCGTTTTCAGCAAGGCGCGGCTGGTGGATTTCGCGCTCAAGCCGATCCACATGGCAATGGATCCGGCCGCCCAAAAATCCAGGAGAAGCACTCCCAAATGCGCCAGCACCAGCCAGAGCGAAAAGGTCTTCAAAAAGAGCAACGTCTCGAAACCCAAAAACAACGCCAGCGGCTTCGCGAATTGACGCAGCAACGCCAGCCATTGGCCCTGCAGAATCTTGCTCGGACTTAACGGGGTCGATAAGAGCAGCTCGAGCGCGCCCGAACGATTGGCCTCGACGAATTGCAGACTTGCTTCGGAAGCGATCCAGATTTTCAAAAACGTTTCCGCGAGCAGCGCGAAGATGATGAGCACATCGGCGTCGTACATGAATTGCGAGTATTTCCAATGTCCCCAGACCCAGAAGGACGAAATGGTCACGAGAAAAATCCAGGCATAGGACGGTTTCCATCGTTCCCGGGCGGCCAGCCAGAAAAATGGGTTTACCTCGAGCAACCTTCTCCGAAACACGCGCCGATGCTCGCTGTTGCCATAGGCCCATTGAATGATCTTTTCCTTCCAGCGCCCCGCCAGGCTCAATTGCGTTTTGTCGCGCCAATTGCGTTGCAGGATCAAACATGATTCGAGCAACAGCCAGACGCTCGCCAGCAACACCCAGCCTTGACTGCACCAAAAGCTGTGGGCCGGAAATGGACCCATCCCGAACAACATGCAAGCCATCCCGAAAAATGGGCTCAACCCCAGCACAGGCCAGATGATTTCCTCGGTCCGACCGAAGGTGTTGTCCAACATATTGTCCAGCAAAATGGCGCCGATAATCGGCCCGGCCGTCATCAAAAACAGAAACAGAAAGGTCGCCACCATCGCTTTGCGCTCGTCTCGGCTAAGCGTGGAAATAAAAATTCCCGCGCTCAGCGAAAAAAGCATCGTGTTCGCCAGCACCATCGCCACCTGCGCCAACTGCGCCCCGGCCACGCCTCCCAATTGAATCGGTATGGCCAGAATTGGAATGATGGCGAGCAATCCATAAATCGCGTTCAACGACGACGCCACCAGCTTTCCGAGCACAATGTCGTAGCCTTTGAGATCCGTTAGAAAGAGCAGGCCCAACGTTCCTTCCCGCCGTTCCACGCTCAAACAATCGGAGGTAGTCCGCAGCCCGATCAGCAGCGCGTAGAAAAATGAGAAGACCGAGAGCGCCGAAAAAAAGCCCTGCCCCTGCGTCGCTGTTGGCACGGAGTCCCGCAAAAAAATCAGGAAACGCCAGGCGAAAATCAGCAAGGCCACTCCCACTGCGATCATGCGAATGTGATAGGTCGCACGCCGCCGAGCCGCTTCCCGCATCTCCCTTCCCACTACTGGCAGAAATTTCGTCATGCAAATGCTGCAAAATGTTTTAGCGATGGAAAGGCTCGATGTCCCGACATTCCTGTTCCGCCTGTTCCGCCGCGGAGTTTTTGACAAGCGCTGGCAGAATCCCGCATGCAAGCTCAGCCAGCGCCGACAAAACCTCCGACCACAACCGCTCGAGGATGTTCATTCCGCGGATCATTTCTGGCTCGAGGCCCATTCGAGCAAGGAGGGTGTTTAAAGAATTTGTTGGCATTGCCCGTTCGGAATTCTCATTTTATGCCGCCAGATGAATCGGAAAATGGTTTTGTTGATCTCGAAGGCCGGCAACCCCAAAACGGCCATCAATCTTGTCCGCTATAAACCGGAAGAAGTCGTCGCCATCTGGGATGCAGATCACGCCGGCCAGACCAGCCAGACTTTGCTCGGTCTCGGCGGTGACATTCCCGTCATTCAATCGCTCGATCAGGCCCCCGGCGCAAACACCCTGGTGATCGGCATTGCTCCTTCCGGCGGGCGGCTGCCCGCCGACATGCGCGCCAAAGTCCTCGAAGCGATTGCGCGCCGCATGGCTATCGTTTCCGGGCTGCACGAGTTTCTTTCCGATGACCCGGAATTGAGCAGCGCGGCGCGCTTGCACAACGTGCCACTCGTTGATGTGCGCAAGAACACGGAACGCGACGTGGCCCATCGCCGGAACATTCGGACCGATTGCCTGCGCATTCACACGGTGGGCCACGATTGCAACGTCGGCAAAATGGTGGTCAGTCTCGAATTGGCCATGGCGCTGCGCCACGCGGGGCACGACGCCAAATTCGTTGCCACTGGACAAACTGGAATGATGATCGAAGGCGACGGTTGTCCGGTGGACGCCGTGGTAGTGGATTTCATCAATGGCGCGGCCGAGAAATTGGTTCTGGCGAATCAGCATCATGACATTCTGCTCATCGAAGGCCAGGGGAGCATTTCGCATCCACGCTATTCGGCGGTGACATTGGGGTTGTTGCACGGCTGCATGCCACAAGGGTTGATTTTCTGCTATGAGATGGGGCGCGAGGAAGTTTCGGGAATGCCCGGCTTCAAAATTCCGCCCTTGGAAAAGCTGCGTGCCCTTTATGAAACGATGGGCAACCTCATGCATCCATGCGAAACCATCGGCATTGCCGTGAATGGCCGCAAATATTCCGACGCCGAAGTGGCGCGCGAATGCGAACGCGTGAGCGCCGAGCTCGGATTGCCTGCCTGTGATGTGCTCCGCCATGGCCCAGGCAAACTGGTGGATGGAGTCCTTGCCTTTCAGAAAAAATTATTCGCCAGAACGAGTGCGAGTTGAGGCACAAAGCGCAACGTTCCGGTTCCCATCGGCGATGCCTCTTCGCCTCGCGCGCGCTCGGCGATGAATTGGCGATGACTGACTGCCGTGGCCTCGAGTGTGGGCTGTCCCGCACCTGACTGCGCACT
>JBFMDG010000437.1:0-6479 GCA_040754135.1 Verrucomicrobiota bacterium | reverse complement strand
GGCGCAGACCGCGTTCCGAATGCGATTTGGCGCTGCGGCTTTAGCCGGGCGGGATTGGTTCTTTCTTGTCAGTCTCCGTTTTTCTTGAAATGAGTTGCGCATGCGTTCCGTCATGCCCAGCCACGGACCCGAACCAAGTCAGCTCACCCCGCTTCTGTTCCCCAACCGAATGTTCAATCACTTCGGCCCTTGCGCGATCGTCGCCGGATTGATGATCTGGTCGGCGCGCGCGGAAGGATTTCGCAATCCGCCCCCCGGCGCATTCAGCCTCGGGCGCGCCGGCGGCCGCATCGCGCACATCGATGACGCATCGGCCGTGACCCACAACCCGGCCAACATCGTGGATCTGGCAGGGCCGCAGTTTTCGGTTTCGCCAAGTTTGGTTTACATCCACATCGAACGCCAGGCGACCACCGGCACCCGCGAAGAGACGACCGATCCATGGAAACTGTTGCCGAATCTTTTCGTGTCACTGCCCATCGAGGAGGGCAAGTGGGCGGCGGGCCTGGCGATTACCACGCCCTACGGATTGTCGAATGAGTGGGAGCATAAAGGCAGTTTTGCCGAACAAACTCCGCTGAGCCTCCGCTACAACGCGCCGCATTTCACCGAACTGAAAACGATCAATGTCAATCCGGCCATCGCCTATCAATTCAACGATCAAATCTCTTTGGCGGCCGGCCTGGACGTGTTCTGGTCGGAACTGACCATCAAACAGTTTTATCCGTGGGCCTTCTTTCCGGGCGGTTCGGGTGAAGGCAACGCGAAGATCAAAGGCGACGGCTTCGGTTTCGGCGGCAACGCCGCGCTGACCTGGCGGTTTCATGAACGGCATCGATTGGCCTTCACGGTGCGCACGCCGGTGGAAGTTGAGTACGACGGCAGTTTCAAAATCGACAACATACCGGCGACGGCGATGACGGCGGGGGCAACACCGCGGAGCGACATGAGAACCGAAATCGATTTTCCCACCATTGTGGCCATCGGTTACGGAATTCAGCTGAGTGAAAGCGTGCGCCTCGAGGCCGACGTGGAATGGCTGCAGTTCTCGCGTTTTCGTTCCCTCGATCTTGACCTGGGCTCGAACGGATTTTTGTTCCCGAGCACGAGTGTGCGGCAGGATTGGAACGACACATTCACCGCTGGGCTCGGTGGCGATTGGAGATTCGCGCCGGATTGGGTGTTGCGCGCCAGTTATCAGTTTTACGAGAGCCCTGTGCCCGACGAAACGTTTACGACCACCATTCCGGATGGCAATCAACAAGTGTTTACGGCCGGCCTGGGATACCAACGAGGCCGCCACGCTTTTGAAATTGCTTATGGCGGAATTTTCTATGACGACCGCCACATCGCGCGAGGTTCCCCATTCGACGGGGATTATCAAATGCTGGTGCACCTGTTCTCGCTCGCTTACACGTTTTCATATTGAGCCGCGCCTGCTCTCACTTTCCGCTGAGCTCATGAGGAGTTAAAGGGGTCTCGATGACAAGAGGGAAGTGCGTGGCCGTTCTGGAAAATCCCTGGGTGGCTACAGCGTGGGGCGCGGCCTTGGGGGCAATGACGGCGAAGGTTGAACCGGCGAGTTTAATAATTCAATTACGCGCAAAGCGGCCGCGCTGCGCGTTTCCACGCCGAGCGCCTCGAATATTTGTTGCACGTGCTTCTTCACCGTCGATTCGCTAATGGCAAGAATGGTGGCAATGTCGGCGTTCGTTTTTCCCTGAGCCACCCAAAGCGCCACTTCCGCGACGCGCCGGGTCAACCCATGCGCGCACAGCGGCTCGGGCGAATCGAAATTCGGCTGGAAATCGCGGCGCGCCAGTTGTTCCGCCCGCGCCAAACGAGTGCGAATCGCTTTCAGCAGGTCGGCTTTGTTGACCGGCTTCGTCAAATAATCGTCGGCGCCCAGATTCATGCCGCTGCGCACATCCGATTTCTCACCGCGCGCCGTGAGGAAAATGAACGGAATATTCATGGTGACCGGATCGTTGTGCAATTCGCGCAACACGCCGTAACCATCCAGCTCCGGCATCATGACATCACACAGAATGAGGCTGGGCCGCTCCCGGCGCGCCAACGCCACACCGGCGCGGCCATGCTCCGCCTCGAGCGGGCGGAACTTCTCGAGGCGAAGAATGGTCACCAGATTGCGGCGCATCTCCGCTTCGTCTTCAATGACAAGGATGCTATGCATTTTCTCGGCGTTCGCTACAGCAGCCGAATCCATGCGGCAACAATCGCGAGCTTGCCGCATCCCGCGCCGTCTGACAAGCGCTTCAAAACAAGGGCAGGCGCACAGTCACGGTGGTTCCTTCGCCCACGCGGCTGGCGATTTCTATTTTTCCACCGTGCAGTTCGACGCAACGTTTGACAATGACCAACCCCAGTCCGGTGCCGGGGCGCGATCCCACATTGACGCCGCGGCGAAAAGCGTGGAAAAGCCAGGGCCGGTCGGTTTCCGTGATGCCAATACCATGATCGCAGACGAGGCAAACCGCCTCAGCGCCTTCGCGTCGAATCTCCAACCCCACCACGCTGCCAGGCGCGGAGTATTTCACGGCATTCAGAAGGAGATTGGTGAAAATATGCCGGAGCAACCGCTCGTCACTTTTCGCTTCCGAACACGCATCAGCAATATTCAATTCTATCGGGCAGATGCGATCGGTGGCGGAAAGCACTTCATCGCAAACCCGATGGGCAAAGGCGCGGAGATCGAGCGGTTCCGGTTTGAATTCCATTTTGCCGGCGTCGAGGCGGCTGAGCACCAGCACTTCCTCCATGAGATTGGCCATGCGCCGGGTGTTGCGTGAAATCGAGCGCAAGTGGTCGTGCCGTTCTTTCGGATCGAGTTGTTCCAGGTAATCGGCCAGAATCTCGGCGGATGATTGAATGATTCCGAGCGGCGTACGGAATTCGTGCGACACCATCGACACGAAACTGCTTTTCAATTTGCTCAACTCCTTTTCGCGTTCGAGGGCCCGCCAGACTTCGACTTCGGCCCGTTTGCGCTCGGTGATGTCCAGGGCCACCGTCAGGACGTGTGGCTGTTGATTGATCTGAATGATTTCAGCCGATAGGAGCACGGTGCATTGGGTGCCTTTGCGGGTGCGCACCTCGCACTCGCGATGGCGCGCATGCCCTTGCGACTTCACTTCCGACCAGAAAGCGGCGCGCGCCTCGGGATGGATCCAGAGATCCAATTCCGCTGAGCTGCGTCCGATGACTTCCTCGCGCGTGCAGCCAAGCCAGTTGACGAAGGCCTCGTTGGCTTCGACGAATCGTTCATCCTGAATGCGCGCAATCGCGCTGAGCACCGGCGTGGCGTGAAATGCCGCGCTGAATCGCGCCTCGCTTTCGCGCAGCCGCGCCGCATGCTCGCGCAATTCCGCCTCCGCTTTCTTGCGCTCACTGATATCGGTGACCACGGCCTGAATGGTCGAGCGCCCCTCCATCTCAATGCGGGTGAGAATGACTTCCAATGGAAAATCACTGCCATCCGCCCGCCGCGCCAGCCACTCGAAACGCGCCGTTCCTTTTTCCATGCACTCGCGAATATGACGCCGCGCCAGGTCAGAAGTCGGTTCCCCGCCCGGTTGAACCGGAGGCGATGTAATGATCGGATTCTTTCCAATCAAATCGGCGGCCGATTCATAACCAAACATGCGCACGACAGCCGGGTTGACTTCCAGATACTGATGTTCGTCATGAATCAAAACCCCGGTGCTGGTTGCCTCGAAGAGCGCGCGAAATTTTTGTTCCGATTCGCGCAGCGCTTCCTCCGCCCGCTTGCGTTGAATGGCCAGAGCGGTCTGCGAAGCCACGAACGTGAGCAACTGCTTCTCCTCTTCGCCATAGGCCTGGCTATGATGATAATCCTGCACGGCCATCACCCCAAACGGCTTGCCGGCCGCGCTCAAGGGCACGCCCAGCCAAATCGCCGCCGGAGTCCCGGTCTCGATGTAGCGCAAGTCCGGGTGCCCCTCAAAAGTCACTTCATTGCCAATCCGTTTCTTGCGCGCGTTCATCTCGGGCCCGACCAGCAACGGTTTGCCTGTGCGCAACACATAACTGGTCAGGCCGCGCCCGATTTTGAATGGGTGAGGCGCCGGTTCCGATTCATCGACGAAATACGGAAACGAAATCATCTCCGTCGCCGAATCGAAAAGCGCGATATAAAAGTTTTTGGCCGGCATGAGGCCGCCAACGATGTGGTGAATGATTTCATAGAGCCGGTCGAGATCCTCCGCCATATGGACCGCTTCCGAGATTTGATAGGTGGCCTGCTGCACTTGTTCGCGCCGCTTGCGTTCGGTGTTGTCGATAATGCTCGCGCGCAAAAGGCAGCAGCGCTCGCCCGGAAGGCGGACCAGGCGCACTTCGCTCGTGAAAAGGCGGCCGCTGCTGTGGCGATGCGCCCATTCGAATACTGGCGTTTCCCCGGACAGAGCCGCGCTCATGTGCTCGCGCGCCATCAATGCCGATGGACGGCCATTCGGCTGGCAGGGCGGGCTCACGTCAGCGGGCGTCAGCCGCAGCAATTCCTCGCGGGATCTTCCGAAAAGCCGGACGGCATTTTCGTTCACCATTTCAAAATGGCCGGTCATGCCGTCGAAAACCACAATCGCTTCCGGAGCGTGTTCAACGAGTGTCCGGAATTGCGCCGCGCTGGCCCGCCAATCGGCGGTCGCGCGGCTGACCCGTTCTTCAAGTGTTTGCGTCAGTTTCTGCAATTCCGCTTCGGCAGTTTTCCGCTCCGAGATATCGCGCGGCACCGTCACGTGAATGATGCGCCCGTTCAATGGAATGGCCGTCGATAAAATCTCCAGTGGCACCTCGGTTCCATCGAGGCGCCGCGCCACCCATTCGAAACGATAGCTGCCGCGCAACTGCACGAGCGCCGCAATCTCAGCGGCTTTCAGCGAGGAGGATTTTCCGTCCGGCTGGAGCGCCGGCGAGAGATCGGCCGGCCGCGTGTGCAACAGCTTTTCTTTCGAGGGCGCGCGCAACAGCGCCACCGCCGCATTGTTGCAATCTACAAACACCCCCGCCTCGGGATCATACAACACGATGGCATCCGCGCTGCGCTCGAAAAGTAACTGGAACATGGAACCAGTTTGCTCAGCGCTGCCCGGCCCGGCACTGGGTCTTTCGTGCCATTTACCGTCGGCTTCCTTCGGGTTACTCATCGCGTCGTGAATACGGAATCATGTTGCAGGATCAGTTTGACTTCAGTCGTGTCAGCCGCAATTCCCGCAGCGGTGGCCCGGCCCAAAAAACTTGTGCGCGCCGAGGCCAGCTCGCCTCCGGCCAAGGTTGGCATTCCGCCGCACGCTCCCGTCGCAGCGACGGAATCAGCGACTCGGGGCGAGGCTAGGTCGGGAGCGAATTTCTTCAACCCTAAAATCCGCGCCAGTGCGGCCGTGGCGGAACACATGGCCGGTTCCAGGACTGACGCGGCACTGCCCGCTCAAAAAGGCCCTGCGCCAAAGCAAAACAAACAGTACCTGCGGCAGTTGCGCGCGCTCGAAATGGCGGCCTGGGAAGCTGCCGATCGAAAAGAAGAAATCGTTTCAAATGCCGCCGCCCTGCGGCGATATGAGCGCGAGAGCCTCGAAGCATCGTCACTGGAAAAGTGGCTTTTCGTCCCCATCATCGCCGCCGGTATGCTGGCATTGTGGATAAGCGCCGGCGCCACCGGCCAGCTGGTCGAGAATTGGAATGCTTTCGTGCAGCTCGTCACGCGCTTTCTCGGTTAACCCTCCGGGGAAATGGATCTACCCGACGCTATGCAAAAACTGGGCTCCATTCCCTGCAACCTGCCAAAACGCCGGCGGCAATCGATGGCGGAATTCTGAACTTGAACTTCGGCCCGCTCGACCGCCGGCGCCCCCCTTTCATGACCGAACTGGACCAAGTGACGATCGAATAAAATGAACATGCCTGTGATGAGGATTTTCGCCGATTTACGCTCCATTCCACCGGGTTCCAATGCAATGAAAACGCTCAACCTCAACAAACCTCCTCCGCCACGATTCCGGATTCGGGCTAACACCATCCTATGGATGCTGATGGCGGTGTTGTGCGGATGCGCGACTGGCCGTCATCCGTCCAGATTTGAACCATCCCAACTTTCACTTCTGCATCTCAATATGTCGAAAGCCTCCGTCCTGGAACTCCTGGGCAGCCCGGGCCAGTGCGCCACCCAAGCGGAGTGGGATATGGCTCCCACGGGCGCGCGACTGATTCATCACGAAATCTTTCAGTATGCGCATGTATTGCCGCGCGCTTCCGCGACCAATTTTTACCTCGTCATGTTCCGTGAGGGGAAAGTCGCCGAGTACGGCCCCCAAATTGGCCGGCTCAAAAACAGGGTGATCGACGTTTTTATTGAACCGGAGCCCGAGTCCTCCTCCAGCAATGCGCTGCAATCTGAACGTTGAATGGGTTGGTGGGCGGGGAGGGAAGGGATCAAGAGTTGA